>NZ_JBGSQZ010000289.1:0-20132 GCF_041737865.1 Chamaesiphon sp. | reverse complement strand
GGCACTTTTGAAATCTTGCGCTCCAAAATTAGGAATGCTCAAGCTTTGAGTAATTTACTGATGATGGTCGAAATCGCTCAACTGTTAGCTATCAGATTGGGATTGAACACGATTGAAACCGGATCTCGGAGTCGTTTAGATAGGCGAATTGAGTTTTCTAAGGTCGTTTTATTTTCTTATTCTTGAATAAAATACTTTTCTGCACCACTAAGCCTCAACCAATCACCCCAGTAACACCACCTACTCGTATTCCTCAAGACAAACCACGGGAAGATCCACGACAACCAAAAACAAATCCAAAAACAAATCCAAAAATACAGCCAACTGTACAACCAATGACTCAACCATTAACTCCTAAAAATCCTCAAAATCCTGGTGGTTTTGAAATATTGGCTGAAGTTGGCATAGACATAGGTTTGGGACTCTTGTTCGTAGGTACAGTCATAGATCCTCTACCTGGGGATGAAGTGGCCGTAGGAGCTGTGATAGCTGGAAGATTTGCAGCTAAACAAGGAGTCAAAGCCATAATTAAGCAAGGAGTTAAAACTGGGGTCAAACAAGGAATTAAAACTGGAGTAGCCGTAGGAGGAGCGGCTGGCATTGCAAACTTTACTGCCGCTGCAAAAGGAAGACAAGAAGCTAATGGCAGCACCCAAGCCGTCTTCCCCTTCGACCCCAACGACATAATCGGTCCCGGCGGAACAGGAACAGATCGCTGGCTCACCACAGATCCCATCCTCCCCTACACCATCCGCTTCGAGAACGTAGCCACCGCCACCGCACCCGCCGTCCTCGTCAACATCACCCACACCCTCGACAGCGACCTCGACCTCAACACCTTCGAGCTAGGCGACTTCGGCTTCGGTAGCACCACCATCATCGTCCCCGACGGACTCCAAAACTACACCACCCGCCTCGACCTCCGCGACACCATCGGCGACTTCGTAGACTTCACCGCCACCCTCGACACCGCCACCCGCCTCGTCACCTGGAAAATCATCACCATCGATCCCCTCACCGGAGAACCCGCCGAAGGAGTCACCGACGGCTTCCTCCCCCCCAACAACGCTAACGGCGACGGCGACGGCTTCGTCAACTACCGCATCAAAGCCAAAGGCGATACCCCCAACGGAGCCAGCATCGATGCCCAAGCCAGCATCGTCTTCGACACCAACGCCCCCATCGTCACCCCAGTCTGGTCGAATAAAATCGACACCAACGCCCCCACCAGCAAAGTCCAAACCCTAACCGCCACCACCGCAGGGCAGAATATTAACGTCACCTGGGCAGGTACCGACGACGGTAGCGGCGTAGGTAAATACGATGTCTACGTCGCCGTCGATAGTGGAGCCTACACCCTCTGGCAAAACCAAACCGACAAAACCAGCGGCACCTATACAGGCGAAATCGGCAAAACCTATAGCTTCTACAGCATCGCCACCGACGGCGTAGGCAGAACCGAAACCAAAACCGCCACCGCTGAAACCACCACCAAATTAGTCGAACTCCCCACAGTTCCCCCAGTTCCCCCAATTCCCCCAATTCCTCCAGTTCCTCCAGTTCCTCCAGTTCCGACAATCCCGACAATTACAATCGCCGCCACCGATGCCGACGCAGCCGAAACCCTCACCGGACAACCCCCCAACCCTGGGCAATTTACCCTCACCCGCACAGGTGCAACCATCGCAGCCCTAGCGGTAAATTACACCCTCGCTGGCACCGCCACCAACGGCAAAGACTACCCCACCCTCGGGATCGCCACCTTCGCCGCAGGTAGCACCACCACCTCGATCGACATCAACCCAATCGATGACAAAATCTATGAAGGTACCGAAACCGTCATCCTCTCCCTCACCGCCAATCCCGCCTACATCATCCCTGCGGCTCCAAGTGCGATCGTCAATATTACCGATAACGATGCCCAAACGCCCCAACTCACCCAACCCCAACCTAACCTCCTTTCGATCGCAGGTGGCACATCCAAATCGCTCCTAAAACTCACCAAAACGGCTCAGGAAGGTGTCGGGAAGAACGAAGCCTTCGCTTTTGTCGTTGATGACGATTTAGGGCGGATCGGCGGCATTGCGCCAGGTACAGCGGGTTACTTAAATGCCGCACTCGACAGGTCTCAAGTCATCTTCTCCAATCTGGGGAATAACCCGATCGATAATGGATTCGACCTCAACTCCCAACGCTACCTGAATATTACACCAGGCGATCGCATCCAATTCGGTCTAGTTGCCGATGATTCGATCGATACTGTCAAAGCCGCTCTTGCTGCTGGCAAATCTACACCCAAGGTACTCTTCTCCCTCCCTGGAGCGAATGCCAACAATTCCAGTCAAACCAACTTTACCGCCTTACCAAATAACGGCGGCTATCAAATTGCTTGGACAAATGCGATCGATGACGGTAAAACAAATCGTGCTTTCAATGACATGGTATTGAAAGTAGAAACCATCGACAATTTTACCCCTGCGATCGGTACTAACTTACAAACCAAACCCGAAGGTGCCGTCCTCGACTTACGCAACTTTGCCGGACAAACCCTCAAAATAGATACCGTCAGTGTCAGCGATGCTGCCTATAACAACTACATCGGTTTTTACGCCGTCGAAGACACATTAGGTACCCTCGCAAATGGTTTGAAAGTTGGCGATGCTGGTTATGCCGAAGCTGCGATTAAGAGTGTGGTTTTGCGTAGCTCCAAGACTGAAACTCTATCGAATCGATCGATTACGGGTGGTAAAATCTTCGCTCCGGTAATGGTGGCTAATGGTACTTTTGAAGATTTCCTCAACCGCAATCCTCAAAACCAAGCAAATAGTAATATTCATGCTTACTTTAACTATCTCGGAGCCAATCCCGATCGAGTAGACCACTTCCGACTATTGGGTGATAATAAATTTGGGGTAGAAGATCTGTACGGTGGCGGCGACAAGGATTATAACGATATCGTCTTCCAGGTGAATGTTAAAAGTTAACAATTTAGACTTTTGCCTGATGCTAATTCGGCTCTAGCTCTTTGACTCACAGACATTCTATTCGTGTTGCCTTCGTCCGATTTGTTGAGGAGGATTTCCACATCACAATCGGCCAGAGCTGGGTTAGCAGTAATGAGGGGGTTGTTGAAACTTATAACCCACATTCCGCACTTAAATTTTTCGCTTGTGTAGGGTGCTAATGCGGCAGCCAGCAAAACGCACCGATCTTCGTCCTCAAACCCTGACGGTGTGTTATCCCGTAAGGGATAACACACCCTACATTCACGAAAAATAAGGCTTTTTAGACATGAATTTTATGAGGTGCGGAATGTGGGTTATAAGCCGCGATCGACACCCATACTGCGACTGCGCGAGCGTTTATTTTCTACCGGAACTAACCTAGCCACCGCGATCCCAATTCAGCAATGCCTAAACGACGATCGGATCGATAATGCCCCCGCCGAGGACGATATCTCCGTCGTACCAGACCGCCGCTTGACCTGGGGTAATCCCAAATTGAGGATCGTCAAACACTAATTTTACCTTGCCATCTGCCAGCGGAATTACGCTCACAGGTACGGCTGCCGATCGATATCGAACCTGTACTTCGGCACGAATCGGGGCGGTTGGCTGCGAGATTGATACCCAGTTAACTCGATCGACGGTACATTCTGAACCATGTCCGTCAGCACGAGCACCGACGACGACCCGATTTTTAATCGCATCGAGTGAGACTACATATAGAGGCTCTGGTGCCGCAATCCCAATTCCGCGCCGTTGACCGATCGTGTAATGATGGATGCCGAGATGTTGTCCGAGGACTGCGCCTTGAGTATCGACAATTTCGCCTGGACGTTCGTTGATATATTGGTCGAGGAAGGTTTTCATCGAGCCGTGTTTTTCGACTAGACAGAGATCTTGACTTTCGGGTTTGTCGGCGGTGGATAGATTCAATCCGGCGGCAATTTCTCGCGTTTGGGTTTTAAGTGTGTCCCCCAGCGGAAACATCGTCGCACCTAGAATATCTTGGTCTAAATCGTACAGAAAATAGGTTTGATCTTTCGATCGATCGATCGCCCGTCGCAATTGATGCCGTTGCAAATTATCATCATAGGTAATTCGCGCATAGTGTCCGGTGGCGATGTAGTCGGCTCCTAACTCTGCTTTGGCATATTTGACCATCGGCCCAAATTTCACAGCCTTGTTGCACTGGGAACAGGGTAATGGTGTGATGCCAGCTTCGTAACCAGCTACGAGATAGTCAATAATATACTGCTCGAAAGTATCGCGACTATCGACAATCTGGTGAGTAATCCCCAACTGTTCGCAAATTTTAGCCGCGTCTACCATTCCTTCCGAGCAACATTGACCTTTACCCCGCATTAACCAGAGGGTAAGACCGAGAACATCATAACCTTGCTCACAGAGAATGGCGGCAGCAACAGAACTGTCTACTCCACCTGAGAGTCCAACAACGACTTTTTTTGTAGATGGCAACATCGAAATTCTTGCTATAACATGCCTAGTCTTAGGTTAACACTTCTCGATCGGCTTTTGGTGAATGGTGGATGGTGGATGGCGATTCGCCGCACGTAGGGTTCCCCGTAGGCGCGGGAGTCGCAGGCTCTCGCCAACGCGCAGCGGATCGCACAGAGGGTTTAGCGAAAAGTGCTGATGGGCAACTGGTCTGATGGGCGGTGTTTCACCTGCACTGTTGGCGTTAGCCTGCCGTAGGCAATGCGTAGTCGTTGGCGTAGCCTCGCCTCTGGCGATAGTGTGCGCCCTCTAGGGTAAGCCGATAATTTAGGATCGCCATAGACGATCGCAAGTAACTAAAAAATTTATCGATCGGTTTAGAGCATCAGCCGCTATTTTTGCTCGATCGATTGGGCATAATGAAAAGAGATCCTAACGGGTAGTGTAAGCTATTCAAGGAACATCAAATTGTTGCCAAGCGTCGTCAAATCAAATCGCCTTAAAACTAACGGCAGAAAATTGTTAGCGAAAACTAGAATTCGTTGAATGTACGATAGAAGACTGAAAATATCGCCAATCTCTCAGCTTTGAGCTAGATTGTTAAACACCAACTCGAAACCAATATAATATCTAAATTTTTTATGAATACTGCTAGTTTGCGGACTTACCTCTACAAAGGTCTAATCGTTGGTTTAGTGCCAACACTAACGATCGCCAATCTCCAGTCGATCGGTGTAGCAGCTCCAGCGAAGACAAGTAAGCCAAAAACTCCAGCGGCAACTATTGCCAAAATCAGTGTAGCAGCTCCAGCCACAGTTAAAAAAACTCCTGCCAAAAAGGCTCCCACCACCAGAGTAGCCGCACCTGCCAATAATTTTGCTGACTCTTATACGCTCGGCCCTGGAGATCGGTTGCGGATAGATATCTTTAACGTTCCAGAATATAGTGGTGAATTTTTTGTGCTGGGAGATGGTGCAGTCAATCTTCCTGTTGTTGGTGCGATTCCGATTCAAGGCATGACTGTTCAAAGAGCCTCGGCATTGCTGACTGCTTATTTCTCTCGCTACGTCAAACGTCCGATTGTGACCATTAGTGTCTTGGCTCCTCGTCCCGTCCAGTTTGCCATTGCTGGAGAAGTCACTCGTGCGGGGTCGTATACCATCCCCTTCACTGGTGACAATCGCAAATTCCCCACGGTTAGCCAAGCAATTCAACTGGCTGGTGGGACTACTCAAACTGCCAATTTACGTCAAGTTCAAGTCCGCCGTGCTGCCAGTGGCAAGATCGTATCTGTCAATATCTTCGATGTCCTCCAACGGGGTAATACTGGGCAGGACATTACCCTGCGAGATGGAGATACGGTTTATATCGCCCGTTCTGAATCCGTTAGTGCTGCCGATAGATTGCGGCTCTCAGGCTCTAACCTTGCCAATCAAGACGCTACTGTGAAAGTGGCAATTTTGGGAGAAGTCGGCAGACCAGGTACCTATACACTCAGAGGAGAAAGTGGTGGATCTGTTGGTGGTGGCGGACGGGTAACACCACCTACACTTACAGAAGCAATTAAAATCGCTGGAGGTAGTACTGCCTCAGCCGATTTGAGCCGAGTTAGGGTGCGACGGAATACCCGAACGGGTGCAGGTCAAACCGTGCCGATTAACCTATTGAGCCTATTGAAATCTGGAGATTTTGGTCAGGATATCATCCTTCAAGATGGTGACACAATTTTGCTACCCACTGCGACCGAGATCAACAACGCTAATAGTACTTTAGTCGCTGCTTCCAACCTCGGTCCACAGTCAATCAGTCCGCCAAAAGTAGTAGTTGTCGGTGAAGTAAATCGTCCAGGTACTTATACCGTGACTGGAGCGGGTAATACCACAAATAATAATACTCAGTTGAATGGAACTGTTGCCCTGCCTACTGTTACCAATGCAATTCAATCAGCAGCAGGGATCAAACCAACCGCCGATATTCGTCAAATTCAGTTGATTCGGACGACCCGCACGGGCGAACAGAAAATCTCCCTCAATCTGTTTAAGCTGCTACAGCAGGGCGATACCAGTCAGGATATCATCCTCCAAGAAGGCGATCGAATTTTTATCCCGATCGCTCAGAATCCTAGCGCACAGGATGTAGATCTCGTCGCATCTTCGACGTTTTCTCCTGTAGCAATCAAGGTCAATGTAATTGGTGAAATCGCCAACAAAGCTGGTCGCGGTGGTACGCTCGAAGTGCCTCCCAATACCACTCTCAACCAAGCACTGCTAATTGCTGGTGGTTTTGATAATGTTCGGGCTAATAAGAATGAAATTGACTTTATCCGGCTCAATCCCAATGGTAGTGTCACAAAACGGTTGATCAAACTCAATTTTACTAGAGGGATCGATCCTGAAAATAATCCGCGCCTACAAAACAACGACACGATCGTGATCGGGCGCAACGGTCTGACTCGGATCGGGGATGGCTTCAGCACGATCCTGACCCCATTCAATGGTTTACTGAACCTGTTCAGATTCTAGTGATTGGGCGGGAAGGGAGTAGCTAGTGGAGTAGCGATCGATGATAATAAAGATCTGGTTATCGATCGATCTGCTGAAATTGCTATGAATACGACTAATTTGCGAGATCTGTACCAACAAGTCATCCTCGAACACTACAAGAAGCCCAAACATCGCGGTAAAACCAATCCAATCGATCTATATCAGAAAGGACACAATCCATCCTGTGGTGATACGATCGAGCTAACACTTCAATTAGATGCTAGTGGCGATCGCGTTACCGATATCAAATTTGAAGGCGAGGGTTGTGCGATTGCCATGGCTTCGGTCGATCTGATGGCTGGAGCTTTAGTTGGTAAGACTATCGATGAAGCTCTAGAGTTAGTCGGAACTTTTCAAGGGATGATGAAAGGGGAAACTGAATTTCCCACCGCGCAGCGGAAGCTCAATGTCATGAAAGGGGTCGCTCAATTTCCCGTCCGCATCAAATGTGCCAACCTCGGCTGGCACACGCTCAAAGCCGCACTCCAAATGACAGGTGAGGCTAAACTGGCTGATTTTGTCACTAACGAGAATGGATAGTCAAATTAATTGACAGTCGAGCATCGATTTTAGCCGTCCGCAAAATTTATCGTAGGGGTAATTTATTGCCCCTACGATAAATTTTGCGGATATGGATAATTTCCAGATTGCGATAATTAATAGACCTCCTGTGAAAGTAATTGAAGATTGTTGTAGGCTAAAAACTTCAGCCGAGCGATTCTCCGCAGGAGCAACTGAGCCGACATAAATGTCGCCTAATGGATGAAAGAAACTTTGGTTGAGTGTGCTACCCAACCTACAGACCCTTGTACTATTCACCATCCACCATCCACCATCCACCATTCACCATCATTCTATGATTTCAACTGCTGACTTTCTCAAATACTGTCAATGGTCGGGAATTGCTACACTAGCTTTTGCCGTAGTAACGATCGTTGCCTTAATCGCCAAATGGGGATTCAAATTTCGATTGGTAGGCGCGACCGGATTTATGGGCGTGTTGACTGCGGGCTTATTTGGATTGAGTCTAGTTCCCATCGTCCATGCTAATATTCCTGGTGCGCTGCATTACTCCCTCATCTATGATAACGGTAGCGATCGAGCGACAATTGTAGTTGCTACACCGATTACCGAGACAGGATTGGAAGCAACTCTCCGTCAAGCCGCAGGTGATTTGTACTCTTACGGTCGCTCAGGTTCGGTCGATCGACAACTCAAGGTGCGGGTGCGGACAGTGATTCATCCTCGCCCTGGAGTCTCTGAGCCACTAGTCCTGGGAGAAGTTACCCGTTCGCTCGGTGGTGGTGAAGATAGTAAGTTAGATATTCGGATCGATCGAGACAATTTAGCAAAAGCAACTCCATCGAAGGTCTAAATTCGATCTATTAGTTAGCGATGCTCCCTGTGTGGGAACAATATGGAAGTAGGCGTTGCTCGATTACGGTACGATCGCTCTTCTCGATCGGCAACACCTATTTACAGCCGTTAAAGTATACTCATATCTTGCACCAATACATAAAGACTAGTAACTGAAGATCTCAGGGTACCCTAAATCTACGTCAATCGCTAGTAGTTTTAAACTGGTATAAAGTGTGAGTATACTGAGTTTTGCAAATAAATTCAGTAATAAAAAGTACTTTTCGGTGGCATCGTTCGACTAAAACTTAGATAAAAGCTGGTTAACTTCATGAGGATTAATGACCCAAATTTACTTCGACAAGTCGTTAACTACTTAGACAAACATCAAGAGGCAGTTCGCATCAAAAAAATGCTGTATTGTCTATGTACGAGTAGGTGGGAGAAAGATACTGACTATTTAGACTCGATTAATTTCCAATATTTAATCGAACAGATAGTTAGAGAACATAATACGCTCGATCGATTTAGGGTATTATTACAAAATTTGATTAAAACAGTCAATAAGCCTAAACAGTATATTGAAGTTGCCAAAGTAATTTATTTAGCGATCGGGCAACTATATCCTGAATTTCGCCAAGAACATGCTGGGAAAGCGACACCTGCTCCTGCTCGTCAGGCAATACCCACACCAGCCGCCCCCACTCCCCATCCCGAACCTACCAGCTCATCATTACAGGGTGTCGCCTCCGCCATTCAACGTGCCTACGCGCCCGAACCCACGCAAGTATCCAGTCTCAGCGTCCCTTCGGCGATCGAACGTGCCTATACACCAGCACCGACTCAAGCATTTTCTAACCAGGTCGTTCCGTCGGCATTAGAGCGTGCCTACTCTCCAATAGCTACTCAATTTGAGACGCAAGTACCAGTCAGCGATGATGTAGACGAATCTGCCTACGAAACCTATTACGATCCAGAGTTCCCGGCAGCAGGTCAATTTGGGGAGGGAGAATCTCCAGCAGCAGATTGGACAGTGCCTGAATACGATCCGTTTGTATTGCGGCAAAACGTGATGAGCTATACCAATCCGTTGCGGGCAAAGATCATCCTACTGGTAATGCTGCGACCTGATTTTAACTTTAGTAGCCAATCTGCCGCTACGATGCGAGATTATCAACTTGACGATCTGTTGTTAGAGGTATTAAAAAGCTACCCAACTATGCCAAAACTGGAAGAAAGTATGACTTATGCTGTCGAGCAATTGGTCGAACTTGAGGAGTATGGGAAAGCCGCAAATGGATTGCTCCAATCCTTAGTGCCGCTGTATACAAAAGCAGCGGTTCGGAATTAGGATTTAGGAGGCGGTTAGAATGGATCTGAACTCCAGATCTAACACCCTCTAAATCGCCCTTCATCCCTATCCTCTATTTTATGGTACAAACTGCATCGACGATGCTACCTTTGGGTGTGAGCGCACCTGACTTTCACCTCACTGATGTGGTCAGTGGGACGCCGATTTCTCTAGATACTTTTACTGGAAAATCAGCGTTGTTGGTTATGTTTATTTCCGTTCACTGTCCCTTTGTCAAACACGTTCAGACTCAATTGGCACAGATTGGCAGAGACTATGAACCCAAAGGTTTGGGCATGGTGGCAATTAGCCCCAATGACATCGAGAAATATCCTGATGATGCTCCAGCACATTTACAAGCTTTAGCCCATGCTGAAGGGTTTAATTTCCCTGTTTGCTGCGATCGGAGCCAAGCTGTGGCGAAGGTTTACACTGCTGCTTGTACTCCCGATTTCTTTTTGTTCGATCGCGATCTTCACTTGGCTTATCGCGGGCAATTGGATGATAGTCGCCCTTCTAATGACAAACCAGTCACTGGGCAGGATCTGCGCCAAGCGATCGAGTCACTCCTAGCAGGTACGGATGTAGATCCCCATCAACGTCCGAGTATCGGCTGCAATATCAAGTGGATTGCTGGAAATGAGCCAGAGTATTTTACAGGTGTCAGAGCTGAGGAATAGGTTCTGACTGGTGCCATAGCTCGATCCTCTCGATCGAGCTATTTTTACAAAACTTAATTGGTAATAAATGATATATATTCTCAATAACTGTGCTAGTATCTTTGAAAGACTTGTTGAAATAAGTACTAAATAAGTCGGAGCGAGCGATCGAGCCATTCTCAAAAGTCAATCCGATTTGTGTAGATGGTATGGCAACCGCTAAGGCAGTATGGACAGCACAACGATTGTGTCTTGTCTCGATTGTCTTGACGATAGTTTGAGGTGGGGAATGTGATGTAGATCTAAGTTGAGTACGGGTAGTGAGTGACCCGATCTCGATTAGATCGGACATCTTTGCTTTTCTCTTATTGCAAATTATTCTTTTTAAGCTATTTGCTTTATTTTTTACAAATTCAATAATTCACGATTTATCGATCGATAGATCTTGACTGAAGCCACGAGCGATTAGTAATACCAAAATAGTTAAATTATCGGTGGATACTTATGGATTGGTGCAATTTGACTTGGTGGTGGTGTATGACATATTTTGGCTGCACATATGAATTGGACAGTCGAGATCTTATGGATTGAAGCAGATCCAATTTTAGCAGCTCGCTTGGGAATCGATACACATTCATAAATAGGAATTAAACACATGTCGAAGATCGGTCTTTTCTTTGGTACACAAACTGGCAAAACAGAAAGTATTGCTGAAATGATTCGGAATTGACCGATGAACGAATCAAAAGTTGGGTTGCTCAAATCGCGCAGGAGTTCGGATAATCGAGACTAGTTATTAATATATCGATCGGCAGTTACGATCGATTCCTCACCATTATTTAGATATTAATTATCCCAATCGATATGAATAAATTTCTCTGGGTTAGTGCTAGCCCTAGCCTCAAGTATTTTCATCGCCGTCTCCTCAATAATCTATCAAAAGTAGTCAAAATTGAGTTATGGGAATATTACCAGACATTAGACGAGGGTAGCTCAATTGACGGCGCGATCGACCTATTACAGGAACATTTAGACAATTCAGAGTGTCCCGTTCATCTAGTCGGACATGGAGTTGGTGGGGTAATTGCTTTAGGATACGCACGTATTTATCCAGCAAAAGTCGCCTCATTAACATTACTCAGCGTTGCAGTTCAGCCAGCGATTAATTGGCATTCATATTACTATTCACAGTTAGGATTTTTGCCAGATCGTCGCGAGTGTGTATTGAAATCGATCGCCAGTAATTTATTTCCACATATTTACCCTAATTATATTAGCGATTTAGTAGACAGATTAAGTAGAGATTTGGTCGAGTCTCCATCAAATCACTCACTATTTCGATTGGATATCCAACCTGAAGGCGGAGTAGAAATACCGCTCCTAATTTGTGCTAGTCAAGACGATCCAGTTATTACATCATCTGCTCTATATGGTTGGCATAGCTATTTTAAATCAGCCGATACAATTTGGCGCAGCTCAACGGGTGGACACTTTTTTCATCACTTCCATCCCGAACTAGTCAGTCACCAGATCGAACACTTTTGGCAGAAATCAGAGCCACAATTAGGATTGCATCGACTTAACGCTCTAGCGTCCACCTTACAAGACAGTGTGGAGCTTAATTAGTAAATGGGTTTAATTTGCTTTATTCTAGTTTGGGGCATGGTATTTAGTGCTTGTCTAGCTCTAGCACGCCATTGGAAAATCGGATTTGTCTACGTCAAACGATTACATCAAGTTCCTTGTCATAAATGTAAATATTTTACTAATAGCTGCTACTTGAAGTGTACTGTCAATCCTCATGTTGCCTGTTCGGAAGCAGCAATTGATTGTCGAGACTATCAACCTCAATTATGAAAAACAAACATGGCTAAACTCAAGCCGAATCGTAAGTTGGTATCTTCACCACAAAGTATCGATCGAATCAATGTAATTATTTCTGAAAATTGGGACGAAATCTGGAGCATCATTCAACAAAGAGAGCGTGCTGTTCAAGCAACATACCGTCAAAAGCTCAGAAGTTTATTACAACAGTGTAGCGACATTGGTTAGAAGATGTATAAAAGTAACAGACAGCCCCGATTTCTATAAATCGGGGCTGTCTGTTATAAACTCAGAAGACAAGTCGATGTCAAAAATTAATCGATCGCAATTGTCGTTGGTGTCGTTGGTGCGGCTCCAGAATTATTAATGTTGGGGAGGTGAGGTTTGCGGAAATCAGCATACAACTTATCCCGCCAGGTGAAAAAGAGATCGTAGTCAGGATTATCTGCAAAGCCTGGAATACCTTTACCTTTGAGATTAAATGGAACATCGAGATAAGGACCTTCAGGAATTTTGAGCAAGAGACTCAAACCTGCTACCGTCAAGTCAGCCAGAGTAGGGGTATCACCCGTAAGATAGCCGCCATTTTGGGTGAGGAGCATACAAATTGATTCGAGACTGCGGTGCATCTCGGCTTTAGCCGCTTTGATCGCGTCTGGTGTGAAACCTAAACCCAACCCCAGTATATCGATGGCTTCTCTGGGAATCGAGCCAACTAAATTTTTGAAGATATCGGGTGTACCTGAGGGTAAGATAGAAGTACGCAGGCTGCTACTTTTGAGACTTTCTAACAAAATTGTCCGCCCTTGATTACCCAACGAGTTATCAGCCCACTGTTCTAGGAGTAGACAGGTTGCTTTCTGCTGCGGATCGATGGGAATAATGGGTCGATCTGGATAAGTTTTGTCAAGATAGAGCGCGATCGCGGTAGAGTCAGCAATGACCTTATTGCCATCTTTGAGCACGGGGACTTGTCCTTGTCCAGACATCCGAAATAAATCTAATTTGCCCATCCCAGGCACAACTTCAATTTTGCGGTATGCTAACCGTTTATAGTCGAGAACTAATCTAACTTTTTCCGAAAATTGCGATAACTCAAATTGATATAGTTCCAGCATGTATTTTATTTCTCGATTGTAATTTACAATTGCACTACTATTTATCCTAGAACATCATCAGTGAAATACATATCTACAAATTTACGGTTTTCACTCCGATCCTATTTATAAATGTCCAAGACCCCCCACGATTCTACACAGCAGACGCAAGGCGTTGGCGCAGCCGCCCCCCAGGAAAATCGAGTTGCGTCTCCTCAATGGCAAGATTGGCTCGTTAGCATGGCACCAATGTTGTATGTGACAACGCTGACGCTCGCTTTACCTAAAATTTTAACCCAATCTTTTGTGGTGTCGGAATTAGCCATTACACACGAGCAGAGATTGCAGCACCAGTTACGATCGATCTCAATCGAAGTACTGGCACATGGCAAAACTATCGGTTCGGGAGTGCTACTCCATCGACAGCAGCAGGTTTATACTGCTGTTACCAATGCTCATGTCATTCAAGCCGCTAGTGCCCCCTTTCAACTCAGAACTCATGATGGGCAAATCTACGCAGCTGCATTAATCGCACCGCCAACTGGACAAAATCGCGATTTGAGTATTCTGCGGTTTAAAACTAAACGCACCTATGCTGTCGCCAAATTCGCCATCGCTAGTCCCCAAATTGGCGATCGAGTCTGGTCGGCTGGATTCCCACTCATCAGCGACACCGACGTTTCCGAGCCTGTAAAGGCTGCTAGGAGGCTAAATACAGTCAGTGGTCAAATTACCCAAATTTTGCCAATTGCCATCTCTGGTGGCTACAGCATTGGCTTCGATCGGGCAATTAGCAAGGGGATGAGTGGTGGCCCAATGCTCGATCGCTCCGGTGAATTAATAGGTATCAACGGTGTCCATGCAAATCCGTTGTGGGAAACACCCGAAATTCTCGAAAATGGTTCGACAGTCAGTGATGCACTTCAAGAAAAAATTAATAACTCTAGTTGGGGAATTCCGATCGAGTACGTCAAAAGCTATGCACGTCTCTAGGCTTTAGGCTTTAGGCTTTAGGCTTTAGGCTTTAGGCTTTAGGCTTTAGGCTTTAGGCTTTAGGCTTTTTGTTTAACAACTATCAACTTTCAACTATCCACTATCCACTATCTACCATAAATTAAACCCCGCTCGACATCTGAGTCTCGATCGGGGTCTAAAATTTAATGATTAATTATCAACTACTAATTATTAATTAATTTAATGGAGCTGGGCAGAGTCGAACTGCCGTCCGCCCTGGGTATTAACTTTCCGCTCATTCACAGGTATAGTCTATCTAATCCTCAAGACGGGAGTGACCAATTGTCCCAGGTCGCAGGATGCTCTGATGAATCTTAGCTATTTAACCTACCAGAGACGGTTAAATAGAGCATCCGTTGAGGGTTTAGTTATAGTAATTAACGGAGTCATACTATAAATGCTCGACTTAGAAATTAATCGTAAGTTTTTTTAGGCGGCTACAGGAGCTGCTTTACGAGCGAAAGGTACAATGTTGTTTGCATCTATATTTATTTTGAGCCGATATTAACGAGAGTAGACTCCCTCTCGACCTGTATCACAGTGCAGCTTTCGCCAACACGTCGAAACCTTTACAGCCCCAAGTCCTTCTATTATATGGTATTTTCAGGAAATTGTCAGGGAGTTAGGTTTTAGGTTTTAGGCTTTAGGCTTTAGGCTTTAGGTGTTGGGCGAACTCCCACACTCTCCACTCTCCATTCCCCACTCCCCACTAAATGAAATTACTCTGTATCAGCAACGGACATGGTGAAGATGCGATCGCGTTACCCGTTCTTCAGGAGTTGCAAAAACTACCTCAGCCACCAGAAATAGTCACTTTGCCGATCGTGGGTGTGGGTAATGCTTATAGTAGTCATAATTTCCCGATCGCTGGAAAGGTTCAGACGATGCCATCAGGAGGATTTATTAACAAAGATAATCGTCAATTGGTACGCGATCTACAGGGGGGATTGGCGGGATTGACGATCGATCAAATTCAGACTGCACGTAATTGGGCACAATCTGGGGGGAAAATTCTCGCAGTCGGGGATATTGTACCGTTATTATTTGCGTGGTTGAGTGGGGCTGATTATGCTTTTATCGGCACGGCGAAATCCGAGTATTATATTCGGGACGATCGGGGACAAATTTTAGGATCGCAGCGAGATTCGATCGAGGTTAAAACTGGTTCTTATTATTTCCCTTGGGAACGCTGGTTATTGAGTAGAAATAGATGTAAGGCGGTATTTCCCCGCGATAAGTTAACTACCGAATTGCTCCAACAATGGCAGATTCCCGCATTCGATCTCGGTAATCCGATGATGGATGGAGTCGCGACGGATTTGAGTAAACCACTTTTTTATCAGCCACAGCCCGCTCGTCGCGAACTAGCTCGTCCGCTCATTGTCACCTTACTTCCTGGCTCTCGCCCCCCCGAAGCTTATGCCAATTGGGGCAAAATAATTATTGCTGTAAACAGCCTGATTCCGGTCTTCAAGCAGCGTAAAATCGTCTGTTTGGCGACAATTGTCCCAACACTCGATTTGGATATCTTACAGGGCAATCTCAGTCGATCGGGTTGGCTACCAGTTGTCGATCCCAATTTGGAACTAGCCAATTTTGCTATTAATTTGGACACAATTTATTATCAGCGGGAAAATGCCACGATCGCGATTTGTACTCAAGCTTATGCTCAGTGTATGCAACAAGGTGACTGCGCGATCGCGATGGCGGGTACGGCGACGGAGCAATTTATCGGTTTGGGGAAGCCTGCCTTTACGATTCCAGGTGCAGGCCCTCAGTTTACCCCAGGGTTTGCGGAGGCGCAAACTCGATTATTAGGTGAGTCGGTAATTTTAGTTCCGCAGCCGCAAGATGTGGGGGTGGAGATGCAAAGATTATTACAGCAGCCAGATCGACTACAATCGATCGCGCAAAATGGTTTGTTACGGATGGGTAAACCAGGTGCGGCGAAACGAATTGCGGCATGTTTGATGGAAGTTATGAGTTAATTAATAACCAAATGAAAATGAATGGATTGACTACAAAACCAGGAGAGAATAATGTTTAAATGCCATGTTTGTAATTCAAGAAAGTTGCACACCGATAATATTAGCGAGGTGTTTCAAATTGACGGGAGGTTTCAGCTTGTGGAAAATATTCCTACTACAGTTTGCTCTAACTGTGGAGAAGCTATCTTCAGCCGAGCAACGACAGAACATATTAAATCGATGCTGCACAGTAATTCTCAACCGATCGAAACAATTTCTATTGATGTTTACGTATACTAGTTAGGGGTTTGCGAACAAACTAAAACCCAATCCCGTCTATAATTAAGTCGTTCAGCGATCGAGTGAGTGTTTTGAAGCAGCGTTCTAACTATTGGCAAATCCTACCGTATCTCAATCCTCACTGGCGGATGATTAGCGTCGGCTTGTTCTGCGTTACCTTATTCAGTGTCTTTTCGCCAATCATGGCATATATGGCAGGAGATATATCTCAATATCTAGGTGCAGGTAATGTCGAGTTATTAATTCAATTAAGTCTAATTGGTGGGTTGGTATTTATAATTCGTGGCATCGCTCAGTATGGGCAAGATGCCTTGATGGCAAAGGTGGCATTTGCTGTGACATTAGATTTACGCAAGCGGATTTATAATCATTTACTCAAAGTAGGTTCGGCTTATACTCAGGTGGTGCAGACTGGAGATTTAGCGTATCGCTTAACTGAAGATATCGATCGAGTGGCTGAAGTAATCTACAAGATTTTTCATCAATTCATTCCCTGCATCCTGCAATTAATCCTGATTTTAGGATATCTAGTCTGGGTAAATTGGCAATTGACGATTGCTGTATTTATCATTGCGCCAATAATTGCTGTATTAGTGGGCTGGTTTGGGGAACAGTTACGCAAATTTTCACTACGCAGTCAAAATAGAACTTCAGATTTATCTTCACTAGTCACTGAATTTACTGGTAATATGCGATCGATCCAAGCTTTTGCAGCGGAAGATTATGCTAATTTTAGATTTGGGCAAGAAGCAGAATTAAACCGTCAGATAAAATATAGTACTGAAAATCTCAAAGCTTTCCAGTATCCAATTATTGGATTTATTCAAGCAGCTAGTATTTTATTCTTATTTATATTAGCTGGTTGGCAAATTTCGTTAGGAAATCTCACAGGTAGTAAATTCGCTAGTTATGCCACCGCAATCGCTTTCATGATCGATCCAATCTCGATCACTACTAGTAATTTCAATGAGATTAAACAAGGAGAAGCTTCTGTCGATCGAGTATTTGACTTATTTAAGATTCCGGTAACAATTATCGAAAAGGCTGATGCGATCGAATTACCTCGCATTACAGGTAAAATTGATTATCAGCATGTCAGCTTTGGTTATACGTCCGATAAACTGATTCTCAAATCATTCGACTTAAATATTCAACCAGGTGAAACGATCGCTCTTGTCGGGGCTTCTGGAGCGGGTAAAAGTACGATTCTCAGTCTCTTAAATCGCTTCCATGATGTATCATCTGGCAGCATCTCGATCGATGGGATCGATATCCGCGATGTGACACTCAAAAGTCTCCGCCGTCAGATTGGTATCGTCCCACAAGATACGGTGTTACTCTCTGGACATATCGCTCAGAATATTGCTTTTGGACAGACACAATTCGATATTAAAGATGTAGAAGAGGCGGCTAAAATTGCCAATGCCCATCAATTTATTTCTCAACTTTCACAAGGTTATTATACTTATGTCGGCGAAAAAGGGACGACATTATCGGGCGGACAAAAACAGCGGATTGCGATCGCTAGAGCAGTATTATTTAATCCCCGTATTCTGATTCTCGATGAAGCAACTTCAGCTCTAGATTCCGAATCGGAAGCATTAGTTCAAGAAGCACTAGAACGAATTATGGCAGATCGCACTGTATTTATTATCGCTCACCGTCTGGCGACGGTACGAAAAGCAGATCGCATTTTAGTCATCGAAAATGGTGAAATTATCGAAGCAGGTACTCATAGCGAACTGCTCGATCGATCTGGACGTTATGCTCAGTTTTATGCTCGACAATTTAGCCAGGGAGTTTAGAAGTCGGTATTGAATTTGAGATCGGGATTTGAAAATCAACTTAGTGCATATCCAGAAAATTGACGCATAAATGGAGATCGTTCTAATCCATTTTAACTCTTCATGGGCGGTTGCCGATCCGAGCTGGCGATCGATTGGTACAGATCGTCTCAACTGTGATTAAAATGATTATCAGATCGGCTACGATCGCCAGATATAGCTCATCATTTAATCATTCCAATCATAGTTGAGACGATATTCGGTTTTTAAAAATCGACCGGCAAAAATCCGCGCCATTGCGTCACCACCACCCGCACCGCCGATTCGCTCTAGTCCATTTTCCCGACATTGTTGGAGATATTCGGCATCCCCCAACGTGCGCTGAATCGCTTGCGCCGCTTGAGTAATTGTGTCCGCCGTAGCTGGTTTATTCCCGATGGTTTGAATCGACGAGCCTAAAAGGCGCATTTGCGCTTCGGCGAAAGTATAGGTAAACTGAGGGCCAGCACCAGGAATTTGAATAATTGGTTTGCCCAATCCGACTGCTTGCTCGATCGCAGTCCCAGCCATTCCCACAACAAGATCGCACCGCTCTAAAATATCCGCAAAGGCATCATAAATGCAGCGTAGCTTGAGTTGATGTTCGGGATGAGTCAAATAACCTGTGGGATGATATTCCCACCCCCGTTGCGCTGCTACCTGTTGGAGGGGAATCTTACCTGTTGCATCGGGTAAGCATAAATTTGGGGTGACGGCGGCGCAAAATTGAATCCCATTGGGAAATAGCGGTGTAGTCGCAATTGCCAGATCTAAAAGTAACTGTAAATTAGTTCCAGCTTCAGGCAATCTACTTCCTGGTAATAAGGCAATTAAGGGTAAGTCGGGCGATAATTGTAAATCTTTCCCAATTATTTCTAGGGCATCCATCGCGGGAAATCCGACAAATATTGCTTTATCGTAACCCTGCTGATTTAATAGCTTGGCGGTATATCGATCGCGTGTGAATATCTGAAGACATCGATCGGATTTTAGCAGCCATTCGGTAAGTTTGGGATACTGCATTCGATGTTCGTAATATGCCGAACTCGATACCATAAATGAGATATAAGGTTTACCTGTAAAATAGGCACCCAACAATACGACTACATCCCCAATGGCAAAAATTGCCTCACAATCATTACCATATTTACGAATAGCTTGAATCTGTCGCCATAATAGGGTAAGTAAACCAGAGCGAATATCTTCTAAGAGTTTAAACCTGTCGTTATAAACAAAGCCGCCGGAAGGTAAAGCTTCGGTTGGGCCGATAATATTTATATCTAAATTACGATAAGCATTCCCATAACCGACGATCGGCATTGCTCCGATTTCTAACTGTGGTTGTTGTTGGCGTAAGGCTTTAACAATTTGGACAGCATTGAGATCTTCACCATGTCCATTACTAATAAATAAAACTTTTTTGGTTAGTTGCTTTGAATCTGAGCTGTTCATTCTTTATAACCGTAGCGCATAATTTGACTCCGATATCTACCATGAGGACGCAGGGAGTTAGGATACTGTAGGGGCAGGTTATGCTAAAGATTTAATACATACAAATTAGCCTAAAACAAACCTGCCCTAGCCACTCTAGCAGAGATTGTATGGTTCAATTGAATATAGCTCGTAGGGTGTGTTGTCTTGACACACACAACTTGGAGGAAACCTCCAAGTCGATGCGTCGCTATTGCGCCAGCGGCGTTTTTATTCGGGGGTTCCCCCCGTCTTGGGGGGTTTTTTT
>NZ_JBGSQZ010000236.1:0-6890 GCF_041737865.1 Chamaesiphon sp. | reverse complement strand
TTTGACTTGCTGATACATGTTTATTACCTTTCGAGCCAAGGCTTATTGCTTATTTTAGCTGATTTCCTTGGCTCTGATTTGGTCGAAAGCTGCTAGCACCAATTCTGGTTATCGGTTTCTGCTTTTCTCAGCAAGCCCTATTTAGGAATCAGCACCCGCACCCTCGAACGCTATAGCCAAGATGGTAAATTGCAGGTTCGGTATGAGGGTGCTAAGACCCGACCGATCGCTACCTACGATCCAGACGACCTCGATAAACTCAAAACCGAACTGCAAATTCCCACGATCAAGCCCACAGTTAGCGATGCAGCCCTAACCCCGACAGTGACCGACACGGAGCGCGGGGAGATGTCGGGCATTGTCGGGGTATTGATGCGGCTGACAAATCCTATCGAGCGACTGATCGACGCATTAGACCGCCGCGCGACCCTCGAATCTAAGCCTCACGTCCCGATTGCCGATAAATTGCTATTGACGATGCCGGAAGTTCAAGCCCTCACAGGATTGAGTCGAGAAATACTTACCAAAGCAATCGACGCTGGCAACCTGCCGACAAGAATCATGGGTAAAGGGTATAGATTCAAGCGCAAAGATATTGAAGAATACATCGATAAATTGTGGCAGAACGATGAGTGATAAACCCATCACAACATATTGACAATAATTAGTAACAGGTTTATTTGGCAATCCAGAACTAGTTGGCGATCTGGGCAACTAGTTGACGATCCAGTAACTAGTTGGCGATCTGGGCAACTTGAGTAACTAGTTGGAAATCCAGTAACTAGTTGGCGATCTGGGCAACTTGAGTAACTAGTTGCGTCACCTTGCGTCACCTTACGTCACTTTAAGCCACTTTAAGTCACTTTAAAACACCTTGTGTCACCTTGCGTCACCTTGCGTCTTGATGAGTAATTTTTATTACTAACCTATCCGGTAAAAATATGGATGCGATAATGCAGGTTTAAGCACTGACAATCTACGGAGAGATTCACCTTTGATTCTCGCTATAAATAACACAAGTCTTACATTTGTCACAAATAGATCGGCAATGGGTTTTCTGGATTCGATCGCGATTAACCCACATTCCGCTAGTTCGATCGGTTAAAAAATAATAAGATCTACAATTCCGTCCTAGCAACGCTTTTACGGATTCAGACTGTTTTTGGCGATCGAGATCATATTCTCAATAGTCTTAAATTGTTGAGAATGAAATCGCTACGATCCTATGGCTTCGTTTTAATTGTTTTTCGTTGGCGAAGCCTCTCCCCTGGAGAATCGCTTGGACTAGCGGAATGTGGGATTAAATCAACTTGAGATTGTAAGTAGCTGGACAACCTGGAATCATTACATGCACTAGGTTTGAGATGATTAGTTTCGTCTTAACCCAGTTTTTTGTTCCATTGCTACTCAAATTAGTAATCATATATGATGATAAGGTAATCAGAGTTAATTACTAGTTTGATTTAGTAGGGTGCAAAATGCCAAGGCAAAAAATCAGACCAGCGACAATCGATCTTGATACAGGAGAGATTACAAATGGCATTTTTATATAGAGCCTATTTGAGATCTTTTCTAAAGCCCTGACTGAGACAGCATTTCAGTCTCAATTAATGATTTTGCTGGAACTGGCTTTTGACAAGAGTTAGGTGATAGATCTCAAATGGGTTCTATAGTGTCCCAAAAAGTAACACAGTTCTTTTAGTAGAGGTGGTTTCGTGATGATGTCGCAAGAGAGGACAGAAGCGTTAGCAGATTCTGGTTTAGATGGAACAACCCTTCGGGTCTTATTAAAATTGATAGGCATTTTGGATATGGATAACTTAATTGCCATAAACCAAAGCGAAATAGCCACTCAAATGAAGTTGCAAAAGCAAAATTTCAGCCGCGCTATTAAGAAATTATTAGCTGAGGAAATACTCATTGAAGGTGCTAAATTAGGTCAACATAAAAGCTACCGACTAAATGCTTATTATGGCTGGAAAGAATCGACAGAAAATCATAAGGCAGCATTAGAAGTAGGCTCAACTCTATTAAGAGATCGAATGAAATAATCGGAAATTGAATCAGTAATCGATGGTGATAAAAAGTCTAAATAAATATTGTAGTAGATATTTATCAAATTAAGCTCAATGGAATACTTTACTAACTTCTGGAAATCGGATTTATTTATCCCACACGGACATTGCTACCTTTGGAAAACAGAGTTGGTAGGATTACATCTAATATCGGATCTGACGATCGCGATTGCCTATTTCTCCATTCCACTGACTTTATTTTATTTCGTTGAAAAACGAGAAGATCTACCGTTTAATTGGATTTTCAACCTATTTGGGGCATTTATTATCCTGTGTGGGACTACTCACCTATTGGAGGTCTGGACACTGTGGCATCCAGTATACTGGCTCTCCGGCACTGTAAAAGCTGCCACTGGTATAGTTTCTGTTTATACTGCCATAGTATTGGTGAAATTGATGCCACAAGCTTTGCTGATACCGAGTCCATCGCAGCTAGCAGCAACGAATCAGGCATTAGAGCAGCAAATCCGCGATCGCGAGTTGGTCGAAGCCCAGCTTCAACAAGTTAATAATGAACTACAAGCACAACTGGCCGCAGAATATCGTAACTTATTTGAGTCGATCGATCAGGGCTTTTGCATCGTGGAAGCAATCTTTGATACCGAGGAAAAACCAGTCGATTATCGGTTTTTGCAAGTGAATCCGGCGTTTGTAAGACTGACTGGATTGCCAGCAAGCGCAATCGGCAAAACAGTCCGCGAACTGGTACCCGATCTCGAACGGTTTTGGATAGAAACCTATGGCAACGTCGCGCTGACGGGTGAACCAGTACGGTTTGAGAACAAATCTGATGCGCTGAACCGTTGGTTCGATGTTTATGCTTCAAAGCTAGGTGATGCCACCAGTCGCCGCGTTGCGATCTTGTTCACCAATATTACGGAGCGCAAGCAAGCAGAACAAATTTCGCAGCTCGTTGCGAAATTGGATGCTTTTCGGATTACCCTAGCCGATGCGCTGCGCCCACTTGCAGATCCTATAGAGATTCAGGCTACTGCTAGCCGCGTGTTGGGTGAACATCTGGACGCGAACCGCGTGGCGTACTTCGAGGTTCGCGGTAGTAATTATGTCGTGGAGCGCGACTATACCAACGGTGCCACAGCAATTAGCGGCAGCTACTCAGTCGATTCATTTGGGGAAGAGTTGCTAGCGGCATACCGCAGCGGTCGAGCTGTATTTAAGTGCAATATTGCTGCCGATCCCGACCTATCCCCAGCGGAAAAATCGGGCTACGCCGCAATCGAGATTGGTGCTTACATCGGTGTGCCGCTGGTCAAGGGTGGCGAATTTATAGCGGGACTGGCAGTCCATAGCATCGTGCCGCGAGTGTGGACACCAGACGAGATGACTCTAGTTAAAGAAGTAGCCGAGAAGACTTGGGGAGTACTCGAACGCGCCCGCGCTCAAGCTGCATTGCGCGAGTCGGAGGCTAAATACCGGACTCTATTCGAGTCGATGGATGAAGGCTACGTTCTCATGGACTTAATCTTCGACGCAAACGATCGGCTGGTGGACTTGTATTATCTAGAGGCAAATCCAGCCGCAGTCAGAATGATGGGCACAGACCCCGTAGGAATAAGGGCAAGCGAAATTTTCACACTGGAATCGCCATGGCTTGAAACACTCGGTCACGTTGCCCAGATAGGGATCGGCGAACGCCAAGAGCTTTATACCGCGCAGTTAGATACCTGGTATAGTTTCTACATCTTCAAAATTGCCGATGCCCAGAGTCGGCGCGTCGCCATTATTTATGATGATGTGACAGAGCGCAAACGTCGCGAAGCAAATCTCGCCTTTTTGACAGAAATCCAAGACGAATTTACGCACCTAGTCTCCCCAGACGAAATTATGCAGGCGGTGGGCGAGAAGATTGGGGCCTACCTGAACATCTCACAATGTGTGTTTGGTGAAATCGATCGATCTCAAGATCGGTGCACGATCGAATATGATTGGCACAACCTAGAACTACCCGACCTCATCGGTGTTTATCAAGTCTCAGATTTCGTCAGTGAGGGATTTGTACAAGCAGCGCAGGCTAGAGAAGCCATCTTCATTAACAATGCCCAAACTGATGCACGGACTGATGCGGATCGATACGCTGCCTTCAATATTTATGCCACTGCACTCGTACCCTTTCATCGTGGCAATGAATGGAAATATTTGCTCGGAATTAATGATTCGCGAGCGCGTCAATGGCGCGAAGATGAGATCGAGTTGATCTCCGAACTTGCCAACCGAATTTTCCCCCGACTCGAACGCGCCCGTGCTGAAGCCATTGTCGCTGCCAACCTCCGAGATACACGACTGCTCCGCGATCTGAGCGCGCGACTAGTGACCGAAGATGATACCCAAACGTTATATCGAGAGATCCTAGCTACAGCGATCGCTTTGACAGGCGCAGATGCTGGTACGGTGCAGATTCTCGACGATCGCTCTCAGGATTTGTTGCTACTTGCTACCCAAGGGTTCGATCGACCCATAATCGAACATTTTTACCGTGTGAATATCAGTTCTCATACATCTTGCGGGATCGCCCTGCGAAACGGCGAACGCGCGGTTGTGGATTTTGATGTGCCCGAAGCTGAAGACCCCGATGGCTCAATGCGACTGCATTTCGAGGCGGGTTATCGATCTGCCCAGTCCACCCCGCTGATATCGCGCACTGGCAAACCCTTGGGGATGGTTTCTACCCATTGGCGATCTCGTCATCGACCGAACGAGCGCGAGATGCGCTCTCTCGATTTACTCGCTCGTCAAGCCGCCGACCTGATCGAGCAACAACAAACAACCGCTGCCCTGCGTGAGAGTGAGGCAAAACTACGATTTATACTAGATAGCTCCCAAATTGGTGAATGGGATCTCAATCTGACTACCCAGCCTCACACAGCCGATCGCTCGCTCATTCACGATCGGATTTTTGGCTATGAGTCGTTGCTACCAGAATGGAACTACGAAATCTTTCTCACCCATGTTCATCCCAAAGATCGCGCTACTGTAGATGAGAAGTTCCAACAAACTCTCACCGAGGGTACCGATTGGAACTTTGAATGTCGCATCATCCATGCCGATAGTAGCATTCATTGGATTTGGGCGCGCAGCAGTATTTACCACGATTCCAGTGGTACGCCGACGCGATTGTTGGGCATGGTGGTAGACTTTACCGATCGCAAACAAATGGAAACCGCTCTAGCGGAGCGCAATCAAGAGCTAGACAGTTTTGTATATATCGTCTCTCACGACCTCAAAGCCCCCTTGCGCGCAATTTCCAATCTCTCCGTATGGATTGAAGAAGACTTGGGTCCAGAGCTGCCCGCAGAGATTCAGCAGCAAATGTCACAATTGCGAGGTCGAGCGCAGCGGATGGAAGCCATGATAAATGGACTGCTCGAATATGCTCGTGTCGGTCGCACTGATACCCAGATCCAGCTAGTTTCCGTCGCCGAGTTACTTGCTGAGATCCTCGATTCCCTCGCGCCACCATCGACATTTAAGATTGTCATCGCCCCAGATCTGCCAACTTTCCACACCAAACGGCTACTGTTGTCCCAAGTATTTGCCAATCTGATCGGCAATGCCTTCAAGCATCATGACAAATCCAATGGCTTTATGCGGATCTCCTCCCAAGAACAGGGCGATTTCTATGAATTCACGATCGTCGATGATGGCCCAGGGATTCCACAAGAGCAACACGATCGAGTATTTATCATTTTCCAGTCCATCAACCCTCAAAAAAACTCAGATAGCACGGGTATCGGTTTGAGCATCGTCAAGAAAATCGTCGAAACTGTAGGAGGGCAGATTTGGTTACAGTCAGAGCTAGGTAAGGGCACAACTTTCTACTTTACCTGGCCGAAGTAGTGTAAAGTCGCGCTAAGCCCCTGCAAATGCCGATTATCGTGGCACACATATTTGAGCGGTAGCAAATGTTACCTTCCAACCCACATTCCGCTAGTTTGATTGCCTAAAAAATAATAAAATGCACAATCCTGTCATATCAACCTTTCTAGCGATTTAGTCTCTTTTTGGCGATCGAAAAAGTATTCTCAATAGCTTTGCATTATTGAGAATGCAATCGCTACGATCCTATGGCTTCGTTTTAATCATTTTTTGATCGTTTGGACTAGCGGAATGTGGGTTGCAGGTTTTTACACGTATCCGTAGCTATCCCGAGATCTCTGATCTGTAATAAAATATGTCAATAAATTACAAGTAAAACTTTGGGGTTTGTTAAACTCAGCGTTCATCAATCGATCGGGTGAGGTGATCTGAGCAAGTGTTAGTTGGGGTACTCTAAGGTCATAATTTTCTTTCTTTACAGTCAATGAGCGGAATTATAAATCTACTCTTAAAGATCGCCGAGGGAGATCGGAGTGCACTATCAAAGCTCTACGATCGATATGCTCGAACGATCTACGCGCTTGCTTGGAAAAGCCTTCATTCAGTTGAGGAATGTGAAGAGGTAGTTTTAGATGTATTTACCCAAATCTGGCAAATTGCCGATAGTTTTGATATCAATAAGGGTTCGGTCGAACAGTGGGTGTTCACACTAGCGCGCCATCGTATCCTCGATCGGTTATGTAAATTGCAACGGCTCGATCGAGTTGATCGTGCAATCTCCTGTGACAAAGGAATCGATTTTCCAATTATTAGCGTGGATGGGGTCGTGACAGGATATAGATAGGGCTTGCTGAGAAAAGCAGAAACCGATAACCAGAATTGGTGCTAGCAGCTTTCGACCAAATCAGAGCCAAGGAAATCAGCTAAAATAAGCAATAAGCCTTGGCTCGAAAGGTAATAAACATGTATCAGCAAGTCAAA
>NZ_JBGSQZ010000231.1:0-7537 GCF_041737865.1 Chamaesiphon sp. | reverse complement strand
ACGCGCAGATGTATTTGACAGGATCGATCGATATTGACGACCCAGACCAGATTAACCCTCAATCTAATCCCCAACAATTAGCCACTGTCACCAAGCAGGGGCGAAAGCTAGAGTTCAATAGTTGTCCGTTGGTGCGATCGGTTTACTCCGCGACCAGTGGGGTAGTGGTCAGGTAAGGATTAGAGTAATAATTGATAATTATTAATTATCAATTATTACTTAATTAGTCCAATCGCCCAGTCAGATTTGCCACCATTTGGATTAGTTGTTCGGCGTCAAAGGGTTTAGCCAGATGGACTTGAAACCCAGCCGCGATCGCCTGTTGCCGTTCTCGTTCGCTACCATAAGCCGTAATTGCCGCCGCCGGAATCTGTCCCCCAGCTTGAGTATCCAAGGCTCTGACCTGCCCAATTAATGCCAAACCATCTTCGTCTGGCATCCCGATGTCTGACAAGAGCGCGTCATATTTGACCCCAGATGTGACTAAAGACGAGAGCGCGTCTCTAGTCGAGGTAACTGTAGTTACTACTGCTCCTGCATCTTCTAAGATGTATTTCAACAGATCGAGAATATGTGGCTCATCATCAACTGCCAAGATGTGTAAGCCCTCTAGCAAGGACACCTCCTGAGTGACGCTCGATCTTCCCGTCGCTGCGGCTAAATCGCTTGGTACCGCTGAAGAGGGCAACTGTTTGCCACTGGCAATCTGCGAAAGATCCAGCATGTCATCGATCGATTGAGATTGTACCTTCGCACTGCGATAGATTACTTCCAAACCGTGAGTGACGGTGGTTGCGGGTAGCTTGTTGGTCTGGAGTAGTTGTGCCCAGCCGATGATTGCCGTGAGGGGATTACGCAGTTCGTGGGACAGGTTGGATAAGAAATCATCTTGAGTGCGATTCTCGCGTCCAGCAGAGGCTACGCCAACGGTCAAATCGTGGTTGACTCGCTCCAGTTGGGCATGTCGGTAGTGAAGTTCTGCATCAATTGTCTGGAGTTCTTCAGTAGTTGCCTGAAGCTCTTCTTTCGCAGTTTTTAACTCTTCATGCTTATGTTGCAGTTCTTGTTCGATCCACAAAATTTTGTCATTAGCAGCTTGGACTTGCTCAACTTTTTGCTGGAGATCGCCTCCTGGTAGACCTTCCCGGCTGGATTGACGATGTGCCAAGTTATTTAGATTAGATCGCTGCTGGGGATACCTGAAAATGTGGACTGGGTGGCGGTTGAATTTTTAGCATAAATTTGGTGCTGTCGATCGACTACAGTAAATAAATCTGAAGATGTTCCCGTACTTTCCGACATGCCGAGGAAGAGCAAGCCAGTCGAGTTGAGCCGCTCGTGGAAGATCGGCATAATCCGCTGCTGGAGCGATTCATTAAAATAAATCAAGACATTGCGACAGCTAATCAGATCGAAATTAGCACCCGCCGCATCGCTACCCAAATCTTGACGAGTAAATACGCACAGTTCGCGCACTGCTCGATCGATCTGATAGCGACTTCCAGCATTTGAGCCGCTGCTGGAAACGTTCTGCTTAAAGAAGCGGTGACGACGTTCTGGTGAGACATCCACCATCTGATTTTCGTTATAAATACCCGCTCTTGCTTTATCGAGCGATGGTTCGCTAATATCGGTCGCCAAAATCTGGATCGACGGCAGTGTGACGCGATCTGCCAAGAATTCTAGCAAGCACATCGCGATCGAATAAACCTCTTCACCTGTCGAACAACCCGCTACCCAAATCCGAATTGGCGATGCCGACTTATTTTGAGTAATCGTGGGAAACACTCTGGTTGTGAGCAGTTCAAAGGCTGCGGGATCGCGAAAAAAGCTGGTGACATGGATTAAAATTTCTGCATACAGGGCGTTAATTTCCGCTGGATGCGCTTGCAGATAGACCACATAGTCTGCCAACTGTTCGACTCGACACAACAGCATTCGTCGTTGAATCCGACGATTGAGTGTTTTGGATTTATAGTAACTAAAATCAATGCCAGTAGTCGCTAATAGTAGCGAACAAATCTGCTCTAGATCGACTTGCTGTTCGGTGGCGGAGCCGTTGTGAAAACTAGATCCATCTGTCGCCACCAACGGCGGCGGACAGACAAACATGGGATTGCGACTGAGATTTAGTAATTCCTCAGCAATTTTTTCTGGCGGTAGTACAAAATCGACGTTACCTGTCGCAATCGCACTAGTCGGCATACTATCGACGTTTGCCGTAGCTTGACACTGAGCAAACGTCACGCCGCCTGCTGCCTTAATCGCCGTTAGCCCCAGCGAACCGTCACCATCGCCACCCGATAATACTACGGCGATCGCTCGATGCCCACACTCGGCTGCCAGGGAGGTAAATAAGGCATCTCCAGGCATATATTTACCAAAAACTTTCTCGCGGGGCGATAGTTGCAGTATCCCCTCAACTAGCACCATTTTGGTGTTCGGCGGAATCGTATACACCCGATTCGGTTCTATCGCCATGCCGTGCTTTGCCTCGCACACCTGCATTTTGGTCACTCTCGCCAGCAGCTCACTCAAGAGACTCTGACGATCGGGTTCTAAATGCTGAATCAGCACGAATGCCATCCCAGTATCGACAGCTAAATGGCTTAGTAGCTGCGTAAATGCTGCCAATCCACCTGCGGAAGCCGCCACACCGACGACGGGAAATTTAGACTCGAACGGCTTGCCTGCTGTCCGATCGTTGTTAGCGGCAACCTCCGGCTCGTGCGCCGCTGTCTTGTCACACTCTACGCCGGAGGGAACATCCGTAGAGTGCGCCGCTGCGACAGTAATTGCGCTCACAGACGGCGATGCTACGTAGATCTCGTCGCGATTAGATTCAAGTGTCATAATAATTGATAATTATTAATTATTAATTAATAATTGGGCGATTGTTTATTTGGATGTAAATAAATTTATTCTGAGTAATAAGATTTTTTTATTAAAAGAATACAGTTGTTATTTTTTAAGCCTATCGATGTTCGATCGCAAACGAATCAATCAATAGATAGATATTGAGCTGTCTTATGAGATTGTTTATTTCTTCAAGCACATAATTAGACTCTAAATAGGCTATCAAATATTTATAGCTCTGGCTTGAATCCATTGCTGCAACGGGTCTGAAGTCCAAATAATACTTTAGATAATTGACAGTTTAGATATACATCCAAATTTATTACATTAAAAGTTTAGGCATACAGTAATCTGAGAATATTTAATTAAATTTGCTACGATCTCTACTCAATAACGATCTCGGCTATAATCTGTCGTGCTGACTGACATTTCCTCACAAGATCCTCACATTTTTAATTTAGGATTTAGGTTAATGATTCTGGATCGTGAATTGATGCAAGTTATTCCAGTGGATGATTAGCTCCAGACAAAAGCAGCAGCTAAATAATACGCAACTATGCACATAGATGTCACATGTACTCAAGAGATCTAGACGGACGCTTGTTGATGCCGGATTTTCCCGATGACAAACAAGTAACAATCGCGCTCCAGCACAATGCCCAGAGGTTTCGGGCAATCTTCGATGGCGTATTTGAATCGATCGCCTTGCTCAAACCCAACGGTAATCTCATTGAGGTGAATCTCACCGCCGCAAAATCTTTAGGGATCGGGGCTGAAGCTGCGATCGATCTACCGTTTTGGTCGGCTCCCTGTTGGATTGCCTCAGCAGTCCAACAGCAGTTGCAAGAATCGATCGCGCGGGCAGCTCAGGGAGCATACATTCGCTATAAAACGGAAGCGATCGGCGCAGACAATCAACCGCTGCCGCTCGATTTTTCGCTGACCCCAATTCGCGATCCTCAAGGTGAGACAATCCTGATTCTTGCCCAAGGGCGGGATCTCAGCACGAACGAACGAACGAACGGGCGAACATTTCCACGATCGACTCTACAGCGAACGTTTATCAGTCGCGATCCGCGTAGCTAAAGCAGGAGCTTGGAGTTGGGATGTAAATAACCAACAGGTATTCTGGACACCAGAATTTGAAATCCTGTTTGACTACGAACCAGGCAGTACTCAACAACTCTATCGCGAATGGATCGATCGGGTGCATCCTGACGATCGAGAGCGGGTAGAAACCCAATTACAGCAAACTATCCACCATCAATTACCTGAATTTCGCTGTGATTATCGGATCGTCTTGCGAGATGGACAAATCCGGTGGATCGCGACGATAGGTGAGTTACACTCTCAGCCACAGAGCAATCCGCAAATGTCTGGTTTAGTCTACGATATTACCGACCGCAAGCGGGATGAAGCTGCACTCCACCGGAGTGAAGAATTTACGCGGCGGATACTCGAAAGCGATCTTGATTGCATCAAGGTTTTAGACTCAGAAGGTCATCTGCTTTATATGAATAGCGGTGGACAAGTCATGATGGAGATCGACGACTTCGCCACCGTTGCTAATACTCACTGGCTCGATTCTTGGCAAAGTGACGATACTGAAGCTGCCGCTGGTGCTTTTGCAATAGCTAAAGCTGGCGGAGTTGGTAAGTTTGATGGTTATTGTGCGACCGCCAAAGGTACGCCAAAATGGTGGTCGGTAGTCATCACGCCGCTTCCCGATATTGGCGATGATATGGGACAAATTTTGTTAGTCTCTCGCGATATCACTGAGCGCAAACAACTCGAACTCATCAACCAAGCCCAAATTATCGAATTGCAACAGCTCAACCATGCGCTGATGTTGACGCAACAACAGTTGAGCGAACGCAATGAGGAACTCGATCGCTTTGGTTTTATCGTTGCCCACGACCTCAAAGCTCCATTGAGATCGATCGCCAATTTATCAGAGTGGATTGAAGAAGATCTGAGCGATCGGATCTTAGAGAACGATCGCCAACAATTTCACCTACTGCGCCAACGAGTCAAACGGATGGATGCCCTAGTGGATGGGCTACTGAACTATTCACGGTTGGGAAAACAGGCTCTGGCGATCGAAACCGTTGATGTTGCCCAACTATTAACTGAGATCGTCGATTCTCTGTCCTCACCAAGTTTTCAGATTGAAATATTATCTGCCCTCCCGATGCTGGATACCAAACGCATCTTACTGAGTCAGGTTTTTGCCAATTTACTCAGTAATGCGATCAAACATCACAGCCGCGCCGATGGTCGGATTGAAATTACTGCTGAAGATCTAGGCGATCGCTATCAATTCTCGATCGTCGATGATGGCGATGGTATCCCTGTGGGCGAAGCTAGGCAACGTATTTTTGATATTTTTCATACTCTCAAACCCAGTACCTCTAATGAAAATACCGGAATTGGTTTAGCATTAGTCAAAAAAATTGTCGAAGGCGAAGGCGGTCAAATCTGGGTAGAGGATTATCCTGCTACAGAGACAGCGGAGATGTTCAACGGCAAACTACTACAAACACAACCAGAGTGGCTACCTCAACCACTCAACGGAGCCTGTTTTTGTTTCACCTGGCTCAAGATAAATCAATTAATAATTAACAATTAATTACTCCTCTATTAGTAATTAAAACTCAGAGATAAAAATCATCTCTAAATTTTTAATATCCATTATTATATGCTCATTAATTTAATTACTTGTGTAATCGAGAAATACTAACTTTCTCTATTCATTTAAGTCAATAATAGCTTTATAGTTCATCCAATTGACAGATATAAAAATCGAGATTAATTAATATCATCAATATAGTTGACAATGAATCATAGATCTAGTTTCTAGCTGAATATTCGATCTATCCGTCATTAGTTCGTAGTTAAATCCCCATCAAAACCATTACACCAATAGGAGCATGAACGTGGCAAAAATTACCGCTGAAGGCAAGACTTTTAATGTTGACGGAGGAGCCAACCTCAACGAAGCTCTGCTCGAACAAGATATCGATCTCAATAGTGATGGATTTAACTGTCATGGACATGGCATTTGTGGTGTTTGTCTAGTTCGAGTCGAGGGAGCTGTTTCAGCACCAACAATGGTAGAAAAAATCCGAACTTTTTTTCGTCCTCATTCGATTCATAATGAACGGCGGCTGGCTTGCCAAACCAAGGTGCTAGGCGATCTGCTCGTAACAAAATTTGATGGTTAGAGCGACCTGCAAGTATTGCTAGACGAGATAGAATTGCGGGCAGCATGACCCAAAATTGCAGTCATTGACAGGATTGCTAGTTGCTACAGTCATCGTGACACTCTGGATTAGTAGCCTAGTATTTCTGCTGGATCTGGTATCTCAAATTCATGAAAGGATACCTAAATTTTCGACAAATAGTTATTCAGTTTTTTGGGCTAGGTACAATCTTTATTACTTTATATTTTGGATTTCATGTTCCTGTCCTCAATCTATTTTTATTAAGGTTAGTGCCAAAGAATTGAATTTACTGATGTAGCTACGGTGCCGTTGGGTGGCACTGATAAACTTAGTTGCCCAATTCATTGATAGCAAGTGATGTAATCTACCTATTTGTATCAGCCTATAACCCGATTTATTAATAGCAGATCGTGTAATCTACCTATTTGTATCAGCCTAAAGAGGGATGACTTTGGATAGGCGATCGGTAAAGATAAGAACTGTGTGAGGCGGCAATCAGGAATAAGTTAAAAAATCACCAACGATAAATCAAACACAGGAAGTTTTTATGTCTCAAATTGATATCAATACGACTATCTCAGCTCTACAACAGGGTCTCACATCCATTCCTGTCAAGCAAGCTGTCACAGTCATCGAGGGTTGGCAGCAACAGTTACAAGGCAACCCTATCGCTGAAGAATTGGGTAAGCTCAAGACAGCTTTGACTTCTGGTAACGCTACTGGCGCTTCGCTGGCTGAAGCTCTCTCTGCAATCGGCAAAAGTACTACTGAAGCAGCTCAAAGTGCCGATCCCAGTGCTGCGGCAAAGGTGAAGGAGTTAGGACAACTGCTCTCTCAAGCAGCTAGTTCTTTGAAGTAGTTTGTGAGCGATCGACTTCAATCATCACTGCCTAAGTTGGCACTTTTCTCTGGACAACAATTTAGCCGATCGCTTTTGACTTTTTTCTAACAATTGACAAAGGCAATCTCTGCTAAATTGTTGTTTTTCTATTTGCGGAGGTTGCATGGGTTCGATACGCTTTTCAGTATAAAACGCGCTCTAACTTCTCGGAGTCGTCTATTGAGGTTAGCAACTAGTGTTATTGTTCCTGAAGGCAAGAGCGTTAACGCTGCACCATGGCGTATATTGCCCCAAAGATCGCCAGCAGCTCCACGAACTAGTCCATTTTTCCAAACTATGTGCTGTTGGTTTTGTGCGGCTCCTGAGCATATCGACAGACAACTTAATGATGAGCAACGCTTTACGATCGGGTGTCGGTGCTGATTGGACATTTTTGCACGACTTACAAGGCAAAATCAAACAAGATTTGGAGATCGAAGAGTACACCGATCCCGATCCCACGCCGATGATTCCGCACACTTTCGTGCTGGAACCTGGATTGAAGATTTACAAAATCTATAACGGTTATTGGTATTGGGGTCGTCCTAGCCTCGCCGAACTGCATCTGGACTTACGC
>NZ_JBGSQZ010000214.1:0-40909 GCF_041737865.1 Chamaesiphon sp. | reverse complement strand
TAAAAAAACGACAAGACAGCGAATCAAGAGAGCGTTCCGCCTCTCAACGGGGGGTCTGGGGGTACCGACCCCCAGATCCGGGTTCTGCCCACACTAGAAAAATTCGCAACCCGCAAATTCTCTACGTTTACCGCTCAACTTGTCACTAGAAGATCCCGAATGGGTTCTATAAGGCGAGGGCTGGGGTGGGGTAAAGGGACTACGCAACAACTCAAACATCCTCTAAGTTAAGTTTATGTATCTTTTTATAGGTGCTCGACACCGATCGGCTTGATAATGTTAATAAAGCTCAAAAGCCAAAGAAATTGAGCCAACTACTAACGAGGACAATCTCATGATCGAACGTGGTTCTAAAGTTCGGATACTTCGAGCGGAATCTTACTGGTTTCAGGAAGAAGGCACTATTGTCGCTGTTGACAAGAGCGGAATTAAATATCCCGCCATCGTCCGGTTTGACAAAGTAAACTATGCAGGTGTCAATACCAATAACTTCGGATTGCACGAGCTAAAAGAAACAGCCGCTGCACCCAAAAAACCTCAAGCGACGACACCATCCGGTGGTAAGCAGACGACGATCGAGCCAGCCACCCGCCGCACTGGGCAAGGTGACATGAAAGCAGACGTTCGTCCAGGTGCTGGAGCTGAAGCACCATCAGTAGATACTACTACCGTTGAAGGTTCTCCTAACCAAGGAACAGAAGCTAGATAGCAGCAGTTCAAATATTTATATTAAAAATAGACAGGGGTAATGATAAATTGCTCCTGTCTATTTTTATCGAAGATCTATCTTTTGGTAGAGTCAGTAGTCTGTCTTTAGGATCTATGGGTTAGAAGTCGATCTAGGTATAATTCATAATGTACTGAATATGGATTTAGCAACTAAGGGCTGAATTAATTAAATTAATGAAAACTATACTTCCGCGTTTTGACTTTAAATCGCTTTACAAAACAGTAGTAACTTTTTTGGCTGTTGCCTTACTAGTTACAGTTACTGCCTGTGGCGGTTCAAATCAGACTGCTAAAATCGAAAAAGTAGATGTAGATAATCCATCAGCGGGTAAGTTAACGGAGTTGTACAAACCCCTGACGCCGCCTCAAGGTGGGATGAATAACTATAGTGATGTCGATCCTAGAGTAGATATCTCTAAAGTAGAGGCTAAAGCAGATCGCCTGATAAAGAAAACTGACGATCTAGTTAAAAAAGATACAAATCCATTCAAAGAAATCGGTAAGCAACTAGATAAAAAAGGACTCCCAGAAAGAGCTGAGGATCTATCTAAAGATGTGAGTCGATCGGCTAAAGAAACCGCCGACGGAGTTGCCAAGGGTACTGAGAGAGGATTTGGAAATCTCAAAGAAAATACTAAATCATTTACAGAAGATGTCAAGTCAGCAGTTGGCGATCTGAAAGAGAAGGTACAACAGCAAACTGAAGATCTCGAACGTAGTACTCGCAAGAACAGCTAACCCATTGATGCTATTCACAAAACATGATTATCCAATCTGTTAGGGATAGAAATCTCCACCAGCCACTGATTTCTACCCCACCATTAAAGCAGTGTGAAGTTAGTGTTATCGTTCCTGTCAAGGATGAGGCGCAGACCTTAGCCGCAACTCTCGCAGCACTGGCTCATCAAACTGGTTTAAATGGTCAGCCTTTATCTCCACTGCGCTACGAGATAATTATCTTGGCAAATAATTGTACTGACGAGTCGGCTCAGATCGCCCGTCAATTTGCTAGAGCGCATCCACTTTTAGCAATCCATGTTGCTGAGATTACCTTACCCCTCGATCGAGCGTACATTGGCTATGTCCGCAAGCTTTTGATGGATGAAGCGTACGGTCGCCTGATGAGTTTGGGACGGAGCCGAGGTATTATTGCTTCGACAGATGGTGATACCAAGGTTGCAACTACCTGGATCTCGGCAACCATCGCGGAGATTGCGAGTGGGATCGATGCTGTCGGCGGGCGGATTTTGACCGACCGACAAAGCCGTCATGCGCTCTCACCACAGGCGAGGACTTTCTTTTTACAGGAGGTTGGCTATCGTTTTCTAGTGGCTGAGATGGAGTGTTATATCGACCCCGATCCCTACGATCCTCTCCCTCGCCATTACCAGCACTATGGTGCTAGTCTAGCTGTTACAGCCGAGATGTATGCCAAAGCTGGTGGGATACCGCCAGTCCGCACCCCTGAGGATGAAGCGTTTTATCAATCTCTACTGCGAGTCAATGCGCGGTTCCGTCACAGTCTCCGCGTCCAGGTAACTACTTCTGCTAGAGCATCGGGGCGTTCCCCTGTCGGTCTGGCAAATCAATTAACAAAATGGACGGAAATGTCTGCTGATTCAGCTCTGAAAGTGGAGCCAGCCGATGTAGTCATCTCGCGGTTTCGATCGCGCCGCAAGCTCCGATTAGCTTGGCAAAGGGCATTACACGGTCATCAGCTTTCCTTTCAAGAAATCAAGCCACTAGCCAACAAATTAGGTGTTTGCGATGATTGGTTACTCGATGAGTTGTTACTCTCTCAAACATTTGGCAGACTATTTGAGAAAGTCACACAATATCAGCAAAAAACTTGTCCAATTCGTTGGCAGCTAATTGATGTTAAGACGGCGATTATGGAATTACGACAATCTAGATCTCTAAGGATCGCACACAGCCAACTCTCATTTCATCGCTAGAAATACCTAGTCAATCCTTTGTTAGAATAATTAATAGTTGAGGTAAAAATGTTTCTTCAAAGTAAAGGTTCTGAAACGCTAATCGAGATTAAAGATAAAGATCTGGAAATTCTGTTTAATCCACTCAAAAACGAGATTGAAGGTAGAATCCAAGAAGGTGAGGAAGAGCAAGATCCACAGCCTTTTAGCAAGCAGGAGCTAACGTTCGCATCAGGCGAAGATCTACCCCGCTGCTGGATCGATCCCAACTATAGAACTTAGATTAATCGATCGATCTTTAATCTATGTCCTCTATATACTAATAATAAACCCAGTAAAATTTGTTGATTCCACTGGGTTTATTATTTTATAACTAGTCACACTAATTAATCATTTCAACAGCATGTCGATCGCCGCTTGAGTCTGCGGTAAACTATCAATGACAATCGATGTACACAGCAACATCATATACAAGATTGAATACTTAAACATTGATTTAGCTACAGTCTTGTCAGTAGGAGCTTGTAACAACTTCCAAGCCTCATATACAAAGATCCCACCCAATCCTACTGCTGAGATCCCATAAACTATGCCAGCTCCACCCAATGGATACATCAGTAGCAGCGTAGTTGGAATCAGCAATAGGGTATAAATCCAAATTTGTTTAGCCGTAGCAGCTTCGCCGACAACCACAGGTAACATCGGCACCCCAACTTTAGCATAGTCATCTTTGAGCATTAGTGATAATGCCCAGAAATGCGGTGGTGTCCAGACAAAGACGATCGCAAATAAGATCCAAGCTTCGATACTCAAATTATTATTTACTGCTGCCCAACCAACTAGCGCGGGTATTGCGCCAGCGGCTCCACCAATGACGATATTTTGCGGCGTATGGCGTTTGAGTAGATGGGTATAAATTCCCATGTAGAAAGCAATGCCAGCCATCGCTAATAAGGCAGCCAAAAGATTGGTAAAAACTACCAAGATCGCAAAGGATAATCCCGCCAGAACTGCCGCAAAAACCCCCGCATGAAAGGGTTTGACTCTACCTGAAGGAATAGGACGATTGCGGGTCCGTTCCATGGCATAATCGATATCTCGATCGTAAATACAATTCATCGTTTGGGCTGAAGCTGCGGCAAGCATTCCACCAATTACTGTCACTAAAAATAAGACTGGATCGGTTGCCCCATCAGAAGCCATCCACATCGCTGCCGCAGTCGTAATCGAGAGTAAGGGAATAATTCTTGGCTTTGTGAGTTGGTAGTAACTCTGAATAACTTGAAGGAAGGTTTGGTGTTTGGTATCGACGGATCGATCGAGAGTCTCTTGCATATATAGGGAGTGGGGATGTTTAAACGCAGCGGCAGTAATAATCGGATCTTATCTAAGCTTGATTAGAAAGTTTTAAATTTTTTAGTCGCCAAGACCATACTGTAATTATAACTAATGTACCCAGTAGAATCGCACCGATCGATTGATGGGCAACTGTCAAAGTTTCAACTTGAAGATGTAGTTTGAAAGTCGCAGTACCTAGTAATACTTGAGAGACTAACAATCCTCCAGTCAGAGCAGCTAGATTATACAAATATTTGGGTAAATTTGGGTTGCGCCAGATCGTAATGATTACCGCCAGACAGCTTAGTGTGGCTGGAACTACCCCAATGATGTGACTATTCATCACAGTGCATTCGGAGTTGCCAAAACATTGATGCAGTGCCCATCTAGAGCCAACCAAACCACCGAGAATACTCTGAGTGTAAACACAAATCGCCGCAGTGAGTGGGAGCCAGTATGGTAACTGGGTGACTGGGTTGGGTGACTGGGCGATTGGGAGTAAGCAGGTACCGATCGTCAGTAAGGTAATAAAGAATAGTAGTGCTGTGCCTAGATGTGCGGTAACGATGTCAAAGCGGAGTAGTTCGGTGACAGTGAATGCCCCTAAAGCTCCCTGAACCAAAATCAGACTCATCGCAAAGGTTGTCGCCCACGGGAGCCAGCTCGGAAGTTGGCGACGCAACCACCAAGCGGAGCTAACTAAGCCCAGAGTACTCAACCCAATCAGTGCGGCATCCAAGCGATGAAACCACTCTAGAAATACCTGAAGATTCATCTGCTGGGTAGGTACCAATTGTCCGTAACAGAGCGGCCAATCGGGACAAGCCAAACCAGCATTCATCACTCTGGTGGCACTACCTATCGCCATTAATAATAATGTTGCAACAGCGATTTTCCAGATCGATCGACGAATCCGATCTCGAATGATAATACTTCCTCGATCGTGCCGATATTTATCTTTATCAGAAGGGTATTGAGGGATGAATGCAGAGTTTGACATGGTATCGATCGCTGAGTTAGTTTGCTTGGTTAGATTTTTTAGCTATGCTAGCTCAATCATTCTCAAACTAGCATTAATACCTAGTGACCACGATCGGCACAATCGGGGTTTCGATCGATATCCCGTTACTATTAGATCGTGCCAACTCTTACGCTATCTATGTTAGAGCCGCGATTATTTTAGATCCCAAAGAAAACCTTAAAAATTTAAATGTATCGAAATCTTGACATAATTGAGAAGTTCTCAGAATTAGCGATCGCAATAATGCAAACTCTTAGGCACAGTGCTGTATACCCACCAAGGATTAAGTTGCTTAATTATGCTTGGAATAGATCCCAAAGAAAATCTGAAGAAATGCAAACAAGTATCAATCGGATCGATCTGTTACGGTACCTTAGTAGAGATGACAGTTAACACTATGTCAATCCTCATATTGCTATTATCTAAACTTTTTAACTAAATTTATCAGTGTAAAATACCCCTAAATCTAGCCCTCAAAGCCATGCTTTGATTTACGGAATGCCAGCCAGCCGAGCTATATTATTACCCCTATCAAAATCGAAACTCGATTTTTAAACGATAGAGCGAGTCTTACTCTTGGTTTCATCAACTCTGTTCCATTCTGCCAATACCCGATGAATATTCCTAACTCAATTATTACGCTCCTGCTGGGTATAGGACTAACCTTAGTTAGCCTCTGGTACGGACAAAATCACGGACTGATGCCTGTTGCTGCTTCCGAAGAAGCCGCACACATCGACGGCTTATTCAATGCCATGATGACTATTTCGGTCGGACTATTTTTATTAGTTCAAGGCATAATTGTCTACTGTGCGATTAAATTTCGGCGCAAACCTGGCGAACTCGGCGATGGTGCTGCGATCGAGGGTAATGTACCATTGGAAATATTATGGACGGCGATTCCGGCTGCTGTAGTACTATGGATTTCGATCTATAGTTTTGAAATCTACAACGAAATGGGTGGTTTCGATCCTGCCGCAAATGACATGCACGCGATGCACGGAATGCCCGCAGGTAAAGGCAGTGCGATGGCGGCAACTCTAGACGGAATGCCCAACTCTAGCACCCTGATGGCATTGGGTGTCGGTGCCTCTCCAGCCAATCAAGGTAAATCAGCCGATGTCAGTGTCAACGTATTAGGGCTACAGTATGCCTGGATTTTTACCTATCCTGATGCGAATGTAACTTCGGCAGAACTACATATTCCGGTTGGCAAAGAAGTTCAACTCAACATGAACGCTCAAGATGTGATCCATGCTGTCTGGATTCCGCAACTGCGACTCAAACAGGACGTGATTCCAGGTACTCCTACCCAACTCAGATTTACCAGTAATAAAGTAGGTACTTATCCTCTGCGCTGTGCCGAACTCTGTGGTGGCTATCATGGTTCGATGGTGACTCAAATGGTTGTCCATACTCCCGAAGATTACGCTACCTGGATTGCCAGTCAGCAAGAATCTGCCCAAGCTCAAGCAGAAGTAGTCAAACAAACAATTGCGATGAACCCTGCCAACCTGTCTACCGGAAATTATTTGGCTCCCTATGCCAAAGAAATGGGTATTCAACCAGAGATGCTCAAGCACCTTCACCAGCATGAGTCGATGAATATGTCCGGCCTACCTGCAACCAGCGGCAACTCCTAAGCAAAACAAAATCCAACCTCCAAATCTAATACCTAATACCTAATACCTAACACCTAACACCTAACACCTAATACCTAACACCTAATCCCTAAAAGATGACAGCAGAATTATCAATTCCTACTCAAGCCTCAGCCGAGGATGATGTCGTTCATAATCCGCGCAGATGGCAAGATTATTTTACATTTAGTACCGATCACAAAGTGATTGGCATCCAGTACTTTGTGACTGGGTTTATCTTCTATATCATTGGTGGTTTATTAGCTGAAGGAATTCGGACAGAACTAGCAACTCCCGATCCCGATTTGGTCGATCCTGCTACTTACAATAGTATGTTCACTATGCACGGGACGATCATGATCTTCCTGTGGATCGTACCAGCCGGAACGGGAGCCTTTGCAAATTATCTCCTGCCCCTGATGATTGGGGCGCGAGATATGGCGTTTCCCAAGCTCAATGCTGTGGCATTTTGGATTATTCCACCGACAGGATTATTACTAATTCTTAGCTTCTTTTTAGGCCCTGCCCAAGCTGGTTGGACTTCCTATCCACCACTGAGTTTACTTACAGGTAAAGTCGGTGAAGGGATCTGGATTATGACGCTATTACTACTTGGAACTTCTTCGATTTTGGGAGGGATTAATTTCTTTACCACAATTATCAAGATGCGGATTCCGAGTATGTCCATGATGCAGATGCCCTTATTTTGTTGGGCGATGTTGGCAACTTCATTATTGATGTTAATTGCGACTCCAGTTCTAGCTGGGGCACTGATTTTACTCTCCTTTGACTTGATTGCTGGCACAGCCTTTTTTAATCCGGTTGGCGGCGGCGAACCAGTAGTTTATCAGCACATGTTCTGGTTCTACTCTCACCCTGCGGTGTACATCATGGTATTGCCCTTCTTTGGGGTGATTTCTGAGGTGATTCCCGTTCATTGTCGCAAACCGATTTTTGGTTACGGTGCGATCGCGTATTCTAGTATGGTAATCAGCTTCTTAGGCTTGATTGTCTGGGCGCACCATATGTTTACCAGCGGTACACCACCCTGGTTGCGGATGTTCTTTATGATCGCCACGATGGTAATTGCCGTACCCACGGGGATTAAAATCTTTGGTTGGTTGGCGACGATGTGGGGCGGGAAAATCAATCTCAATACGCCGATGTTATTTGCGATGGGTTTTATCTCTACCTTCGTCATCGGTGGGATTACTGGAGTCATGTTGGCGGCGGTGCCTTTTGATATCCATGTTCACGATACTTACTTTGTGGTCGCCCACTTGCACTATGTACTGTTTGGTGGAAGCGTCTTTGGGATTTTTACGGGTGTCTATCATTGGTTCCCTAAAGTAACCGGAAGACACATCGACGACACTTGGGGCAAGATCCACTTCGTGCTAACTTATGTCGGTTTTAACGCAACTTTCCTCCCCATGCACATATTGGGATTGCAAGGTATGCCGCGTCGGGTTGCGATGTATGCACCAGAATTCCAAGGTTTGAATCAATTTATCACCTATGGTAGCTATGTGCTGGCGATTTCGACTCTCCCCTTCATAGTGAATGTGATTTACTGCGCTTACAAGGGCAAGCCAGCAGGGAGTAATCCTTGGAATGCGTTGACTCTTGATTGGCAAACTACTTCACCCCCACAAATCGAGAATTTTGAGGTTTTACCAGTGTTGACGACTGGTCCTTATGATTATGGTGATACTGAGGAAGTTGAAGAGCCAGCCAAGGTATTTACGACTTCGGGCTAGTTGCGATAGCAGCAGTGCCAATTATGCTCGAGCTGGTGGGTTACGCTCCGCATTCGCGCAAGCGTAACACACCCTACGCCTACCCATTTACGGACTACCCACCCCACCCTGTGGGCACCCCTCTCTTGAAAAAGTGCTTTACTTTGGGTTTCCCCAAGTAAAGCACTTGTCGCTCCGTTTGCGAAGTGTCTGCCTGTGCAGAGGAGGGGATTTTCTATCCTAAACCTTAATATCTATGCAAGGATCTATTTCCGACCAGACGCAAATCAATATTGAGAGTGATACCCATGAGAGCCATCATGAAGCACATCCAGATTTTCGGATCTTTGGTTTAATCGTGTTTCTCGTGGCTGAAGGGATGATTTTCCTCGGATTGTTTGTTGCCTACTTCGCATTTCGCTCGATGGCACCCGAGTGGCCGCCAGCAGGTACACCCAAGCTCGAACTCCTGCTACCTGGAATAAATACTGTCGTGCTGATTGCCAGTAGCTTGGTGATCCATCAAGCTGATACTGCGATTAAAAAGAATGATGTTAAGGGTTTGCAACTGTGGTTTGGGATTACTGCCCTGATGGGGATTCTGTTCTTGGGCGGACAGTTGTATGAGTACAGTCACTTAGAATTTGGACTCCGTACCAATTTATTTGCGAGTACTTTCTATGTCTTGACAGGATTCCACGGCTTGCACGTCACTGTCGGTGTATTGTTAATTTTATCCGTATTATGGCGATCGCTCAAATCCGAACATTACGGTACAAATAATCATTTCGGTGTCGAAGCCGCCGAGATTTATTGGCACTTTGTTGATGTGATTTGGATTATTTTATTTATTCTGTTATATCTAATTTGATCGTCAATACTCACCCGACAATCCATTTGTCGATCGCTAAAAAGTCGTAGGTCAATCTAGACCTACGACTTTTTATTTTAATAATCTAAACTTATTTCTAAACCAGTATTTTGCCTAAAGCCTAAAGCCTAAAACCTAAAGCCTAAAGCCTAATTAGCCTAGCCTTCCTTCTCAGCAAAGCTCAAACCAGAAGCAAATTCTTCGCCATACCCTTCTTCACCATGCTCGGCGATATCTAAGCCTTGATATTCGGATTCAGGTTTAACCCGTAGCTCCATTACCAAACTCAACACCTTGATAATAATAAATGTACCAGCAGCAGCGATCGCATAAGTAATAATCGTCGCCACAATCTGTTTGCCCAATAGAGCAGGATCGCCACTGACAATCAAACCATCAGCACCAGCAGCATTGACAGCTTTGGAGGCAAATACACCAGTCAGCAAGCCACCAACAGTACCACCGACACCGTGAACGGGGAATGTATCGAGAGAGTCGTCAAACTTTAATTTAGCCCGCAGACTGACAGCAAAGAAACAGCAAGTCGCCGTAATCGAGCCAATCATAATCGCACTCAGAGGAGTCACAAAACCAGCCGCAGGAGTAATTCCAACTAATCCAGCTAAGAAACCACTGGCAATCCCCACGGCGGTAGGTTTAGTCCGTAATACCCATTCTAAAATCATCCACATCAAACCGCCCGCACAGCCAGAAACAGCCGTAGTAACAAATGCGACAACAGCTATACCATTGGCACCGAGGGCACTCCCACCGTTGAATCCGAACCAGCCAAAAAATAGTAGTCCGATTCCCAGCAGCACATACGGCACATTGTGTGGTGCTGCTGGTTGATTTGGGTAAGTTCTACGAGGACCGATCATCCAAGCCGCCACGACAGCCGAAACACCAGAGCTGATATGAACTACCGTACCACCAGCAAAGTCTAGGGCACCGAGTGTAGCACCTAGATAACCTTTACCCCAAACCATGTGAGCTAGAGGGGCGTAAATGATTGTAGACCAAATCAAGATAAACCAGAAATAAGCTTTGAAGCTCATCCGTTCGACAATTGCTCCAGAAATCAAGGCTGGAGTGATGATGGCAAACATCATCTGGTAAATCATATACAACTGGTGGGGAATTGTCGGTGCATAGCCCACCGGATCGGGTCGATCGAATGCAACGTTATTTAACCCAAACCAATTTAAGTTACCAAAGATTGGGTTAGCGATCACCTCCTTAATCGTGCCATCTGCCGCTTTAACAACTGAATCGGGCGAAAAAGCAATACTATAGCCCCATAAGATCCAAGTCACGCCCACAACAGCCATCAATACCAGGCTCATCATCATGGTATTTAAGACGTTTCTAGAACGTACTAAACCACCATAGAAAAATGCCAGTCCTGGAGTCATCAGTAGTACCAATGCTGAGGACATTAGTACCCATGCGGTATCGCCAGTATTGATAGCATTGACATCCATCGCTGGTGTTTTAATATCATCTGCCAGAGCATTTCCCATCAGTGGGACACTGAGCACCCACACAGCCATCATTACAAAGAGAATTTTTTTGAACACCTTGTTCGATCCTTTACACGCCAGAGTATTTGAACTTAAAGATAATTATGTATCAATTTGGAACAATTTTGTGTTTGAAGATACAAAAATTCTGTATAAAAAAAATACATTTGCTAAGACTTCAGTATTATCGATCGCTGGCAGCGGAACAGCGTAGAAAGCAACAAAATTTTAATATTGAGGAGTGAATTATGATGTATGTCCAGTTTCAAAATTTAAGGTAGGAGCAATTCATAAATTGCCCCTACCTCAGGTAGATATCGGAAGTAAAGCTTGGCTATGTTTGCGAGTAGCAGTAGACCTTGCCCTTATTTTTAGCAACGTCTACTCAGGTTTCTCAAATTTCTGCCCCAATTGGCGATCGCCTCCTCCCAATCCATAGCTTGAAGAGTGAGCGGAGGGAGTTGGTTGGATGACATACTCAGGATAAGCTGGCATCCCATGCTCGTGAACGTCGATGCCTTCGAGTTCTCCTTCTGCGGAAACTCGGAGTGTACCAGTTAGATTTACCGCAGCCATTAGAGCCATTCCAAGCGAAAAAGCCGAAAGGGTCACGATCGCACTGCCGACAAATTGAGCAGTCAATACCTGCATCCCACCACCATAGAGTAGTCCTTTCACCAGCAACGGAGCTGAATTATCGGCGGCAAATGCCCCTGTGGCACCAAATTCACCCGTTGCAAAAAATCCGAGAGCCAATGTACCCCAAATTCCACAAAAGCCGTGAACGGGGACAGCACCGATCGGATCGTCAATGCGTAGATGTTCTAATAGGTCGATGCCCCAAACCACGACTGCTCCACCGATCGCACCTGTAGGATTTACCCAGTAACAGGGACAGGTAATCGATACCAATCCAGCCAGGAAACCGTTGACAGTATAGCTAAGATCCCATTTTTTGGTCTTGGGAAAGCCGACAAACATGGCTGATAGCCCACCCGCACAGGCGGCGAGGGTGGTATTGGCAGCGACTCGTGCTGTACCCTGAAAATCCATCGCTGAAAGCGTAGAGCCAGGGTTAAAACCATACCAGCCAAACCACAAAATCAGACCGCCAATCGCCGCGATCGTCAGATCGTGAGGCAGCATTGGGCCGCCACCATCCCGCTTGAATACCCGACCGAGACGTGGCCCCAGGACGATCGCGCCTGCCAGAGCGATAATCCCGCCGACGGTATGAATCACTGCCGATCCAGCAAAGTCCCGAAAACCAGTACCCACAAAGGGTAAGAAGTTATTCTCACTACCCATCGATACCAGAAATCCATCTGGCCCCCAGACCCAATGTCCGATAATGGGGTAAATAAAGCCAGAAACGCCAGTACTGTAGAGCAGATCGCCGACAAATCCCGTCCGACCGAGCATCGATCCTGAAGTAATCGTCGAACAGGTATCAGCAAAAGCGAATTGAAATAGCCAGAAAGCTAAGAAGGCAACACCCGTAGATTGATAAGTTGCTGGCGCACCTTGCAAGAAAAACCAATTACCACCGATGAAGCCATTGCCAGTGCTAAACATAAAGGCAAAACCGATCGCATAAAACAAAATGCCACACAGGCAGGTATCGACAATACACTCCATCAACACGTTGACAGTTTCGCGAGAACGAGAGAATCCTGCCTCCAGCATCGTGAACCCCGCCTGCATCCCAAATACCAAAAATGCTGCGAGCAATGTCCACAAAGTATTGATCGGATTGACAATATCATTTGCCTTGATGACAGGATCTGCGGCTAGCACAGGCGATCCGACAAAGTGAGCAACAATCGGAATCGCCACGAGGGCGAGTACCAAAATAGCCACAAACTTGGAAAATAGCAGGACGTACCCATATCGTCGCCATTCAGGATCTTGCAACCTTTGACCCAATCGTCTCCAATTATCGATTCGGCGACCGCTGCGGCTGTGAGTTGGTAAAGGCTGTAATCCAGACGCGCTCTGTCTGGGATCGATCGTCGCTCGGACTTTTGTTAATAAATCCGAGCAATTTCTCCATAACCATTTGAGCATTTTATTACTCACCAAACCAGAATCGGACGAGGTACCCCGACGAACCGTTGGCGTAGCCTCTCCTACGGAGAATCGACCTCTAAATTTACCTCTGCTAATAGTCATTAACTATGTCCCTAAAATAAGAAAACAGATATCGATCTAGATATTTAGATCCAAGATTAAGAAGTAAATCAGTCCAATTTACCTGATTTATAAGTAAATACATGTAAAAATTCACCATCATCGTTCGCGGAGCGTCGGCACGGCGGAATCGAGATGATGTTTGGCAGTTTGAAATCCCCATTATTTAGTTAGGGCTTTAGCAAACCTGCGATTTAACGGCCTAGTCGATCGACCTGACAAGCATTGTGTTGACCTAGCTCGATCTGAATAAATCTAACATTACGCAAGCTAGATTAAAAAAAATGTATCCTCACTTACATTTTGAGTGAGAAGTCAGAGAGCAGCTTACTTGTAGTTACTGCTTGTCCAAATAACTGCGATATCCGATCTCTGTCAACCGATCTTGTTTAGCTAGCACCATATCTCTCAAGCTGTCTCTATAAGACTGAACTTGGGCTGATAAAGTAGGATCGTGAATGGCGAGGATTTGGACGGCTAGTAATCCGGCGTTTGTAGCATTGCCGATCGCGACTGTCGCCACCGGAATACCTGCGGGCATCTGCACGATCGAGTACAGTGAATCCACGCCTTGCAACGCCCTAGTCTGCACGGGTACGCCGATCGTGGGTAAAGGTGTTAGGGATGCCACCATCCCAGGTAAATGAGCGGCTCCACCCGCACCTGCAATAATCACTTTTAAGCCGCGTTCGTAGGCGGTTTTGGCGTACTCAACCATCCGTTCGGGGGTGCGATGTGCAGAGACGATCGCGACTTCATGGGCAATCTCAAATTGTTCGCAGATTTCGATCGCCGCTTTCATTGTTGGTAAGTCGGAATCGCTACCCATAATGATGCCAATCAGGGGAGATGTCATAGTTGGGAATTGCTGGATAGTTTCTCAAAGCTATGAACATCATATGGTATTGGCGAACCGAAATCATTAGACTTCCTACGAAAGTCAGGCTTTAGGCTTTAGGCTTTAGGGAAAACCATAGACGAAAACCATACTAAAAAAGATGATGTTTTTACTTTCGCAGGAGGTCTATTAAAAGAAAAAAAGACTAGGCTATTAGACAGCCTAGTCTTTTTGTTGAAATTGGATTTCTAGATCGAGTCCTCAGGTATTAGAGACGACCGCTCACTTATGGATATTCTGCACTACCACGACCAGATTTACGCCCAGAGTGAATCTCTTTGCTATAGTCAGATGTGCCGCCGAGTGACGAGCCTGGGTATGCTTCCATTCCGTGTTCGCTGATGTCCAATCCTTGGAATTCTTCTTCCGGAGTAACCCTAATTCCCAAGGTCGCTTTCAGAATTGCCCAGAAGATCAGGCACAGCACAACTGTCACGCCACCAACTGACAACGTCCCAACTAGTTGATGACCCAATTGCTCGAAACCACCACCAAAGAAGATGCCAAGTTTTGGTGCAGGTGTAACACCAAAAGCATCACCCTGACTGAACAAGCCAATCGCTAAAGTCCCCCAGATCCCATTGACTAAATGCACGGAAGTTGCGCCGACAGGATCGTCAATTTTGATACGATCGAAGAAACTAACCGCGAACACAACCAAGACCCCAGCCACAGCACCAATAATTGCTGCTGAGGGTACGCTAATCCAAGCACATGAAGCAGTGACAGCGACCAGTCCTGCCAAGATCCCGTTGATAATCATCGATAGATCTGGTTTACCGAGTACGAGCCAAGCAACGGCGGTGGCGGCAATCCCACCAAAAGCACCACCAGTATTAGTAGTCACAGCAATATGTCCGATCGCTGCTGATACACCCATTGTCGAACCAGGGTTAAACCCAAACCATCCAAACCACAAAATCAGGCAGCCCAGGGTCGCAATACTCATATTGTGACCTGGTATAGCATTGGCTGTGCCATCACTATTGTATTTACCAAGTCTCGCCCCAAGCATCCATGCCCCAATCAGAGCAGCCCAGCCGCCGACGGCGTGGACCACAGTGGAACCAGCAAAATCATAGAATCCCATGTCTGCCAGCCAACCACCGCCCCAAATCCAATGCCCAGTAATCGGATAAACGATCCCGACCAATAATAAGCTAAACATCAGGAAAGAGGGAAACTTAATCCGCTCGGCAACTGAACCAGACACGATTGTGGCTGCGGTACCAGCAAACGCCAGTTGAAAAAAGAACTTGGTACTTAAAGGTACTCCCGTCCAATTGAGCGGTGTAAATGCCCCTTTGTAGGCATCGCCCATGGCTGGACTATTGTCCGCGCCTGTCAAGAAGAATCCTTCGGTACCGATGAAGTCGTTACCTGTGCTAAACATCAAGCCAAATCCCAGCACCCAAAAAGCGACGCTGGAGAGGGCAAACACGATCAGGTTTTTTGCCAAGACGTTGACAGCATTTTTCTCACGACAGAATCCAGTTTCTAACATGCAGAAACCAGCATTCATAAAAATTACTAACATCGCCGCGATCGTTACCCAAGCCGTATCGAGATTGACTTTGAGTTCTTCCGCCATTTTAATCGGGTCTGGCGGAGCTTTTTGTGCTATTGCTGCAACATTCCAAAAAACGATAATTGCCACGGCAATCGGCAAGCAACTACGCCAAGTGCCTGATAGTTGCCTATACCAATTGATAGCAAACAGCTTTCTAAAAAAACGATTTAAGCTTTCTTCTGTAGATCTTTGGTGCTGTTTTGGGCTTATTTTTGAAACCATGAGTAATTTCCTATTTTTTCGATAGCTAAGTCGAATAACTTCTGTTTGTCAGCCAACACTGCGACCATTAAATCGATTGGTTCAATCTGGAGCAAGGTGCTGTAGTATTTTCTGAGTATATTGAGAAATTTATTTAATCGGCGATCTCACACAACATTAGTGTATTCAATTAAACATCGAACAAAATCGATAAATAGTCAAATTGGATACAAATTGATATATTGACGATCGATAGTAGCCAATCGCCCCCGATCGATAACATGAAAGATTACAAAATTACTAACGCTCGGATACCTGGCTATGTGGGGATGCAGGAGATCGAGATCGGCAATGGCAAGATCGTCGAAATTGCCGCTCGACAGACGACAGCAAATTTACCAAGTCTAGATGTACAGGGCGATTGGATTTCTTTGGGTGGGGTGGATCTTCAGATCAATGGTGCGTTGGGATTGGCGTTTCCTGATGTGCAGATGGGGGATCTGGAGCGGTTGACGCAGATCTGCGATTTCCTGTGGGCGCAGGGTGTGAATGAATTTTTACCAACGATCGTCACGACTTCGATCGAGAATATCCATCGATCGCTAGCCGTCTTTAGTGAGTTTATGGCACATCAGCCGCCTCATACAGCCCAAATCCTCGGCGTTCATCTGGAAGGGCCATTTCTCAATCCTCACAAGCGCGGTGCCCATCCTGAAGAGTATTTATTACCGCTAACTCTAGATTTTGTTACTTTGGTACTCAATCAATATACTGAGACAATTAAAGTTATCACCCTTGCCCCAGAATTAGACCCGACAGGAACGATCGTGCCTTATCTGAAGTCTTTAGGCATTATCGTCAGCTTAGGGCATTCTCAGGCGAATTTTGCCCAGGCTGAAAGTGCATTTACTAGCGGCGCATCAATGGTGACTCATGCTTTCAATGCGATGCCAGGATTGCACCATCGGGAACCAGGTTTATTGGGTGCGGCACTGACTCAGCCGCATGTGCAGTGCGGGTTTATTGCCGACGGGCAGCACGTTCACCCGGCGATGTTAAAGTTACTCGTACGCGCTGGTAGATACGGCGAGGGGTTATTTTTGGTGAGTGATGCTTTATCCCCATTGGGGTTAGCCGATGGGAAATATCCTTGGGATCGGCGCGAAATTGAGGTGGTTGATGGTACGGCGAGATTACCTGATGGGACACTTTCGGGGACTACTCGATCGCTTTTAGTCGGGGTGCAGAATTTAGTGAAATGGGAGATTTGTGATGTGGGTGATGCGATCTCACTAGCAACTATAGCACCGCGTCATGCTCTGGGAGAGAGCGATTTTGCAGATCCTCATATCGGACAAACAGCTAATTTATTACGTTGGAGTATAGATGCGGAGCGGAAGTTGAGTTGGCAAAGACTCAGCTAAAATCGAGGGTATCTAGTTACTCACATCTTGCACTAGTTTAAATATACTAGTGCTTAGTATATACTAAACACGGATGAGAGCTAGACTTTTACTCTAACGGTTGAAACCCTTGTGGAGCAAAGCTTAGGCTATTGAATAAAAAGTCCATCCTGTAGCCGTTTTGAGTATAGATCCAGGGTGCCCTTAGATCTACGCCTTTACTAGTCTTTATGTATTAGTGCAAGATGTGAGGTTACAGATACCCTCGATCGTACTATTTCGTTTTATTTTGTGACTTGGCTTGTTCTAGAGTAATCTCCTTGAGCGTTTGATAAGAGTTGGCATTTGCCGAACCTTCGATCGCTTTGACAGCTAAATCTTGGACTTGTTTCAGTGCTGCTTCTAATTGTTTAGATAGATTATTTAAACGGTTCTCTTGGGTAAGAATTGTCTCTTCTAATGATTCGATATTACTTTCATAAAAATTACTTTGACCTTCTACTTCAGCAGCATAGAGATCGGATTTAATTTTAGCTTGATAGGTAGCGATACCTTTACCTTCTGCCTTAGCTTTATCGATCGCTTTTTCTTTAGTTTGAGAAAAAGCAGCGACTTTATCTTTAGCTTCGTGAAATAGCTTTTCAAGTTCGGCTAGAGCCTGCTCTCGCTCCGCCCAAGTTTTTTCTTGGACTTCTTTAGCTTCAGCTAGTTCGTAATATAAAGCTGCTTGTTGCTGCTCGTGCTGCTCTCGATCGATCTTCCGTTGCAGCTCCAAATTGTACTTATATTCTTGGACTTCCCGCTGGCTAGTTTGGCGATTGAGTTCGACGCGCTCTTTGATGGCGATCCCATGTTGTTCTTGCTCTTTACTCCAAGCTTTGGTTAAGCTCTGAACTTCTTGTTGAGAAGTTTCTTGTCGCTCTCTCAACTCCTCATCAAAGGCTTTAGAACTAGTTTCATAGTTATTAATTAGTTCTTCAAATGTATCCTCATCTACTGCCAAACTATGTAGCGTTTGCAAGTCAGTGATTTCAGAAGTTACACCTTCACGAACTTCAGCTAATTTTGCAGCTTCGGTAGTGAGCTTCTCTGATAGTTCGCTGACTGCGGAACCAAAACCGAGCTGAAGGCTATCTAGATTAGCAATGGTATGGTTGACCTTATCTCGATCGGATCCTGCATTTGTCATGGCTTTTGGTTCGTCTTTAACTACTTTTGTAGTGGGGATAGATGCAGGGGGTGCAGCTTGCTGTCGAGCATTTTTTACTTGGGTTTCTAGAGCCTTTTTCTCATCAGCAAGTTGATTATAAGCAGTAAGAATTTCTGCTTTAGTATTTTTATCTGTTGGTTTTGTTGCCATATTCAATTAGGGTGTAGAAAGTGTGGATATTGAGGCTCTTGGTTAATCTTTAATTTTTCTCGCTAATTTTAGCGGAAGTTTCAAATGCCTTCATTGCTAATGATTGGGCTTGATTCATCACTGTCTGAAGTTGGGTTGTCATAGCGGCAATCTGTTCATTGTGACGTTCGATCGTGCGTTCCAATGATTGAACCTTCATTTCAAATCCTTGTTTCATGCCTTCCCATTCTTTTTCGGCTAAGTCGGCTTTGACTTTAGCATCGCTACTAGTTTCTTTAATAGCTTCTTCTCTGGCTTTCTTGACTGCTTCTTCTAGCTCTGTAGGGAAAGCAGTAATTTTAGCCGTATTTTCATCAGCAAGTTTTTGACGCTCTTTCAAGAATTTTTCACGTTCTTTCCATTGCTTCTGTTTTTCGCGATCTTGCGATTGCAGATCTTGCTCTTGATTGCGTTTTGTCTCAGTATAAGTGTCATTTTGCAACTGGCGATCGCGTGTGACTTTATACTGAACTTCGTCTTGCTCTTTTTGACGATCTTTGGCAGCGATAGTAACTAATTCTGTCTGTTGCTCCGTATAGTCTCGATCGTTTCGTTCCCACTGTTTACGGAGGTTTGTTTGCTCTTTCTCTAGATTTTCTCGATCGGTTGCAAGATCCTGCTCGATCGCTTTTAAACTTTGTTGATGCTCTTGAGTAATGATGTGTAGGGCATCTGCAACTACTCTGACTTGTTGGAGTTCCGAGCGATGTTGTGTTTCAATCTCGATCGATTGCTTGACTTCGGTGAGTTTTTCGACTTCTAGAGTTAATCTGTCAGATAGTCCATTAATAATACTCCCAAATTCTAACTGTAAATCTGCCATCCCCTTGACGATCGTGTCAACGGTATAAGTAGCAGCTTTAGTCACAATTTCTTGATTCTTGACTAGTTGCGCTTCTTCCTCTTTGGTGGCAACTTTAGAACCAGGTTGACGTTGTTGGGCTAAAATCCGATCGAGTTCGGTTAAAATTTGGAACTTACTATCTTTTACTATTGCCATAATTTAGATGCCTTGAGGATAACGACGCATGAAAACCACTCCCCTGCAATACAGATAGAGTTTAGTCCGATTTTAGTCACTAACTAATTGTGCCCAAATCTGCGAGTGAATTAACTTAAATATCGCTTGATTTGCTGTTTGAGAGCTAAGGCTAATTAATTCAAGCTCTCAACTCATAATACTATTGTACCATCAAAGGAGGCAATCGTCAATACTTTTTAGAAAATTTGTACTAATGTAGTTCATCTAGATCGTCATCCTCAGTGAAATCGTAGATCCCCCTAAACCCCAGAAGCCACGCCCAGCTATCCGTATCAATCCCCTCTTGGGAGGGGCTGGGGTGGGTTCCGTATTGGAGATAGGACTCGATTACCTACGGTACGCCTCGCGAACGGAAAGTGGGGAAGGGTAACTATAGAATAGAAATGTATAATTGAGGTGGTTGGGGTACTGAGTCAAAAGAAAGCGTAAAATATACTACCAAATTGTAAGGAATCTGGCTTAAAAGTTTAAGTTTTAACAAAGAGCAGAAGCTATGGCTTCGGGGTTGAAATCCCCACAGTGGAACAATCCAATTATCAATTATCAATTATCAATTAATTTAAATTGGAGCGTTGCTACATGAACTTCTCAAAATCAATGACAACAAATCCATCAGATATTAATTTGTCCGATCCTCAATACTATCTGAGTCGGGAACTAACTTGGCTAGAATTTAACGCTCGCGTATTGCATGAAGCGATGGATGAGCGGACACCACTAATCGAACGGCTGAAATTCATGGGAATTTTTAGCTCGAATCTCGATGAATTTTATATGGTGAGGATTGCTGCAATCAAGCAACAAATTGAAGCGAAAGTCAGCCAACTAACTCCAGATGGAAGAACGCCGACAGAACAATTAGCAGTAGCTAGCGATCGAGTCCAGCAGCTAATTACCCAGCAGCACCAGCATTTTGAAACAGTATTACGCCCAGCAATGATCCAGCAGGGCATCTACCTATTAGACTATTTCGATCTAAATCAGGAGCAATGTAGCTATCTCCAAAGCTATTTTGAAGAGCAAATTTTTCCAGTTCTGACCCCTTTAGCTGTCGATCCTGGACATCCATTTCCATATATTTCCAATCTTAGTTTAAATCTGGCAGTAGTAATCGAACATCCCGATACTGGGGAAGAATTATTTGCCAGAGTTAAGGTACCTAAAGTTTTACCACGCTTTATCAATTTACCAACACTACAAGTAATCGATCGAACTAATCCGCTCCAAATCGATCGAGAACGTCCTCAAATTTGGACGGGTATTCCTTTAGAACAATTGATCGCTCACAATTTAGAATCCCTATTTCCAGGGATGAATATCCAAGGTTGCTACACCTTCAGAGTCACTCGAAATGCTGATATCAGCGTTGCTGAAGATGAAGCTGATGACTTACTCCAAGCGATCGAAGAAGGCTTGCGGAAGCGGCGTAAAGGTGGCTCTACAGTCCGAATTGAAGTAGAATCTGCTATGCCTAAACAGATTCGACAGATGCTGCAAGAGGAATTGGAAGTCACAGAGCAAGATGTTTATGAAGTTAACGGGATGTTAGGTTTAGGGGATCTGATGTCTTTTTTATCTTTACCTGTTCCTGAATTAAAAGATCCACCGTGGAATGGAGTCATACCTGCATATTTACGGCGACGAAAAGCCACTGAAGACGGCGGGAACTTTTTTAGTTTAATCGCTCAGAAAGATATTTTAGTCCATCATCCTTATCAATCTTTTCCCGATACGGTAGAACGGTTTATTACTTGTGCTGCAAACGATCCGAAAGTGTTAGCAATTAAGATGACACTTTATCGTACTACTGGAGATTCTCTGATTCTCAAAGCTTTAATTGAAGCTGCCGAAAATGGTAAACAAGTTTCGGTACTAATCGAACTAAAAGCTAGATTTGACGAGCAAAATAATATTAACTTAGCACGTCAACTAGAACAAGCTGGTATTCATGTTGTCTATGGACTAGTAGGTCTAAAAACACATACTAAAGTTGTACTAGTTGTCCGCAGGGAAGATGAAAAGATTCGCCGTTATGTTCATATTGGTACGGGAAATTATAACGCTAAAACTTCAACACTATATACAGATGTTGGTTTGTTTAGTTGTCGCCCTGAATTGGGTGCAGATTTGACAGATTTATTTAATTATCTCACTGGCTATTCTCAGCAACGTGCGTATCGCCAGCTACTTGTCTCACCTGTAAATACGCGTGAATCATTCGAGCAACTAATTCAACAAGAAATCGAGCACTGTCATGCAGGTAAAACTGGGCGAATCGCGATCAAGATGAATGCTTTAGTCGATTCAAAAATGATTGCAAGTCTCTATCGAGCCTCTCAAGCTGGAGTTTCGATCGATCTGATCGTTCGCGGGATGTGCTGTTTGCGTCCAGGCGTAACAGGCGTGAGCGAAAATATTCGAGTTATCAGTATTATTGGGAGGTTTCTCGAACATTCTCGGATCTACTATTTTAATAATGATGGCGATCCGGTAGTCTTAATTGGTAGTGCTGATTGGATGACTAGAAATCTCGATCGACGTGTAGAAGTAATTACACCGATCGAAGATCCAGAAATATCTAAAGATCTCCAAGAAATATTAGGTATCATGTTGTCAGACAACCGCCAAGCTTGGGATATGCAATCTGATGGTAGTTATAAACAACGTCGTCCTCAACCTGGTACTAATGAAGAAAGTACTCAACAAATTCTGATGGATATGGCAGTTAATTAGTTGATAGTTGCTAATTAATCTAGCAATCCTAGATGAATAGCTAGGTTGATGTCTGGTGTGTTACGGCTTGAGCCGCAACGCACCAGTATTTAATACTCCTGCACATGCGCGATCTTATGTCTTATTTCCCTGCATCCCAAGTATTAGCCGCATTAGCTACTGCTTGCTCGACTGTTTTTTCGTCCAGCATCGCAGCTTGAAGATTGTCATAAATTGCTTTCTTGAGTACATTGAGATTCTTGAGTGGGGGAATCAATATCTCTGACTGCGCTAATTGTTGCGCGCCGATCGATTTTCCCTGAGCAATGGTAGATTTATCATTACCACTGGCTAGTTTAGTCGTATAATCTGTCACTGCTTGGACATTTGAAGGCAATGTATCCGATGCTTGAGCAAAAGCTAATTGATTGGTAGCGTTGGTGATAAACAGCGCAAATTTAACGGCTGCATCGGGTGTTTTAGTAGTCCGAGGAATGACTAGATTCATCACAGCGACACCTTTTTTGCCCGTTTGTCCCGATATTTGGGGAGCGACGGCGGAGATATTCGCAATCTGGGGTGCATTTTTAGCAATCGTATCAATAAATGGTGCCCCAGCAAACAGCATCGCCGTCTCACCCGATTGATAGAGTTGAATACCCTGTTGATGTCCCTGCGTCAACGATTCCCTGGGTAGCAAGCCTTGTTTGTAAAGGTCAACCCAATATTGAAAGGCAGCTTTACCAGCAGGGGTATTGAAGCCAGCCTTGCCCTGTTTGTCTACTAGTTGGACACCCATTTGGACTAGGGACTCTAGGACATCGTTGGTATCTTCAGGGACAAAGGTAGCAAAGAAGGCATATTTTCCTGTCTTCTCTTTGATTTGTTTGGCAGTTTGGGCTAATTCTTGATAAGTAGTCGGTGGTTTGACGATTCCGGCTTTGGCGAACAGTTCTTGATTATAGATCGTGATATTGCTGGTCAGATACCAGGGAAAACTAAAGGCTTTACCGTCGAGGGTGCCAGCTTGCCAGATACTGGGTAGATACTCCTTGCTCTCACCTTTAGTCAAAACAGGATCTAGATTTAACCAAGCATTTCTAGCGGCTAGTTGAATGGCAAAATCAGGATTGAGATTGACGACATCGGGAGCAGTTTTCGAACCCATAGCGGCTTGGATTTTGCCCTGCATGGCTCCCCACGGCACATCTACCCAGTGAACTTTAATACCAGGATTGGCGACTTCAAATGTCCCGATCGCATCTTTGAAATAACCATTAAACTTGGGCTGAAGCTGCATCGTCCAAAATTCTAACTGTGGTGCTTTGGTATTGGGGGATTTGAGACAACTTACCACTCCAGTGAGGATCAGTCCTAACAAACCACAAATCAGAAACCGACGAAAATTAGCAATCTTGAGCATTAGCTTTGATATCCAGCGATCGACACCACAGCATTATCGGCGATTTGGGCGATCGAGAACAGGGGCTAACCGATCTGCGTTGCCAATTAGACTTGAGTTCGGGGTAAAAGGATCGGGGAAAGCAGTCATTACGCCCTTTCAACCCAATCGAGAGACAATTCACCATCCACCATCCACCATCCACTCACTACCCTAGCTCGCTAATTTGATACTGGGAAGGAATTAAGATTGCGTTACAATTCTTAAAGCACCCAATAGCTAACTATTGAGAAAAATATTATGACAGTTGCCTACCCTCGCAAACTAAATAACAGTCTTAGTGCCAGAGATATCTTAAAACGTGTTGTCAGCGATCGAGAAATTCACCTCGTCACTCTCAATCGCTACCGCTATAACGAACAACGCAGTTGCAAAGATCTCACCGAATTAATCGAACAACTCAATGGAAAGCCCCCAGAGTTAATTCGCGATCTTTCCCATCACATCAATGATGAATCCCGCCATGCGATGTGGCTCACAGAGCTTTTAGTCGATCTTGGTGGCCCGATTGATACCCCACCAGGCGTATCATATATCGATGAGTTTGAACGGTTGATCGATCGAGAGACTTATACCACTCCCGAAGATGCTGTAATTGCCGCCCTAGCCGCTATTAATATCACTGAAAAGCGTGGTTGTGAATTCTTTTCAGCGCACATTCACGCGCTCAAAACTGGGCTACAAACTGAAGAAAATATTAAGATCCGCGAAACGATCGAGAAAATCTTTCCTGAAGAAACCGGACACGTTCGTTGGGGTAATCGCCAACTAGCTAAAATAGCGGCCAAAAGTCCCGAACATCGTCAAAAAGTCGAAGTAGCTAAACGTAAGTTTATCGCGATCGAGCAAGCTGCCTACGAGTCGGGAATGGATATCATGTTTGGTGCCGAACTTCGTCGAGTAAGTAACTTGATGGATGTCGTCAACACTCTCCCACTCTGGGAACGTCCCCAATATCTAATGGCACGGCTACCCGAAACCCTCCTCGACCCCGAACTCCAAAAAGTTCGCATCACCGCCGCTCAAAAAGCCTGGAGTCGCGATCCTGAAGCTTTTGTGACTCAGTTTATTCCGATGTTTTTGGGGAACTCAATGAAGTAATCCCAATGTGAGTGTCTTTGCCAACGGGTTGAGCAGAGCCTAGGGACTGTTCGCGAAGCGTTCCCGTTCGCGAAGCGTCGCCTTTGGCGAAGGGTAGGCTCTGCTCATGATGCAAAGTCCGCCTTCTCTTCGAGACGCTTCGCTTCGCGGACTATTCTCTTAATCCGCGAAGCGAAAAGTGCGACAAGACACAATCGCTGTGCTGTCTGAATCGCCCTAACGGTTGCTATAGTAGCCTCGATTTGCGGTGTCTACTAACAGGCATTTCTAATAAATAAGGGTAGGGACAATTCATGAATTGCCCCTACCCTTATTTATTATCGATCGAATACTCAGATTGACAGGCTAGTTACTTACTACTTGCCTACTGCTGCCGACTTGTCAGAAACGTCTAAGTTAGAAGCTCGCTCTAGGTTCATGATTTGCTTCGCTTTCGCCGATAGAGCGTTGGAGTCTAACCAGTTTAGGATCAAAGTATCGACTGAAAATAGACCAGGACCGTTGACTGTCAAGAATAGGAAACAAGATGCGTAAACTACTGACAGCTCCAGATAAGGAATGCTAAAACCTGCAACGAGGATGTGATGGTACATTGCTACACACATCGTGCTAAATAAGCCGAAAGCCGCGGGACGAGCTAGAAAACCAATTGCTAGTAAGGGCGCACCAATCAACTCGGTGAAGGCGGCGACGTAGCTAAAGAAGATCGGAAATGGCAACCCAATCACTTTTACATATGCTTCAGCAAAGCTCGAAATATCTCCTAACTTATCCATACCGTTGTGAACCATCGTGACACCGATACAAACTCGCAATACGGTCAGAGCAGACTGCGACCAAAAGCTTGGGGTCGTGCTCGATTTAAGGAGCCGAAGAATAAGAGAGTTAATCATGATTAAGTGATTGGGATGTTTATATATATTTATTTATTTATCTTAATGTATTTTAATATTGGAATTCAAGGTCAAGTTACGATCTGAGGATAAAAAAATCTGCCGATGGCAACCTGCGGCGGATCTATCCCCGTTTAATCCGCAGTGCCGCAGCTCCAGAATATAGGCTGAAAAACAGGTCTGAGCCGCTAAGATCCTGGTAAGTCAGAGCAGGAGATTAAAGTTTCTCCCGATTTTTATCCTTTCCAATCCTCGACGGTATTCGCGGATATGCCGATCGACCCGAAGGAAATAATTACCGCTATTGGCTACTCCCTAATAAGAACACCAATCGCTCCAACTCCCTGGATACAATTTGGCTCCAGCGATTCCCGCCAACTCCAAGGAAAATAAATTGACACAAGCCGTCACCCCCGAACCGCAATAGACGATTTTTTCAAGCTGTGGCTGTGCCGACGATGCGAGATCTGGTAAAATTGCCGACCAGCGTTGTTGCTGCTCTTGAATAGGTAAACAGAATCCTTCAGGTGTAGTCACGCCTTGCCAGGGATAATTGACAGCACTGGGGATATGTCCGGCAGCAGGATCGATCGGTTCGGTTTTGCCTAGATATCGAGCGGGTTCGCGGGAATCAATCAGCAGATGAGCGGCTGAATGTTGGATAGCTCTAACTCGATCGATATCGACGATCCAGTCTGACTGAAGTTGCGGCTGAAAATTACCAGGCACCGCTACTGCTGGTGGATCGCTAGTCACTGGATAACCAGCTTGCCAATTACTATAACCACCATCGAGGAGAGCGACGCGATCGTGTCCGTAGTAGCGCAGCAACCACCACAACCGCGCCGCAAAACCAAATCGCGAATCATCATAAGCAACTACTAAGGTGTCAGAACTAATCCCCATAGCGGCTAATTTGTCCCCCAGTACTCGATCGTCCGGTAGCGGATGCCTGCCCCCGTGAACTCCAGCAGGACTCGATAAATCGCGATTTAAGTCCAAGTAATAAGCTCCAGGAATGTGCGCGGTTTCATACTGCTGTCTACCCAAATCTCGATCGCCCAGCGCAAATCGACAATCGACGATCTTGATATCGAGATTTGATACTGAGGATAGATAACTATTGAGCGTCGCGGCGGTAACGATCGAGGAAGTAAGCATGTTTAACAGTTGACAGTTGACAGTTGACAGTTGTGTGGGCGGGTTCCCCACCCAGTAAAGTTGACAGCGATTCGCTAAACCGTCGGCACAGCCGACGGTTTAGCGAATCGCTGTCAACTGTCAACTGTCAACTGTTTAAAACCAATCCGATATCCCTTCCCATACACAGTCTGAATCAACTCCGGCGACCCCTTGACTTCAATTTTACGCCGCAACAACCGAACTAGAGCGGCAAGAACATTACTGCTAGGGGGAGTATCTTGCCCCCAGAGATAGGCTTGAATTTGACTGTGAGGCAGGATTTGTCCGGCATTTTGCATCAGGTATCCCAGTAATTGAGTTTCCTTCTCCGAAAGTTCGATACTCCGCCCATGTACATAGGCAAGTTGATTGTCTAGATCTAATTCTAGAGCGTCCACTTGGAGTCTAGATTGAGTCGGATGAGGATCTATTGGTTGTACCCGCCGGAGCAAAGCGCGAACTCTAGCTAGCAATTCCCGCAGCTCGAACGGCTTGACCAAATAGTCATCAGCTCCCGCATCCAGTCCAATCACGCGATCGTCGAGAGTATCTTTAGCTGTCAGGAATAATACAGGGGTCAAGTCACCACGATCGCGTAATTGTTGACAAATTTGTAACCCAGTCAGACGTGGTAACATCCAATCTAAAATTAGCAGATCGTAATTGCCACCGATCGCCAAATTGCTACCAACTCGACCGTCTGTCGCAACATCCACAGTATACCCTTCTCTAGTCAGTAACCGACTTAGTGGTTCGGTGAGAGCGGGTTCATCATCAACAAGCAAAATTTTCATTGGAAGTTTATTGCACACAGATGAACGATTCTGACTGATGCGAGGGTATGATAAGAGCGGTTAGAGCGAAATTACCTTTCGATCGCAGTTGCTGTCATGAATCTAAATCCGATTGGGCAAAGCCCGCGCTGTGCACAACGGCAAGGCTAACGCCAACGCGATCGAATCACCAGCGATTGTTCGATCCAACCCAGACAAATATACATTTAGATTGTTTACTCGTTTTGACTAAAATATTGCGACATCACAATTATAAAGTCAGACTGTGTTAGATTTTCGGGACGATTGACGATCTGACGATCGCGATCTTCACAAACCGATCGTGGTAAATCGAGGCTCCACAGCAGCAAGTGAGCCAACAATAGTCGAAGAGCCATCTCATCCCGATCGATTGCCGTCTATCCGCATATAAAGGTACTGAGTCAGATTATTAGCAACTCTTTAGTCAACTTTTCTATATTCTCCTTAGTTCGAGGCGTAAGTTCGAGTTATGCAACCACCAATTCCATTGGGAACACTACTTCAACAGCGTTATCGTGTGACCAAAGTGTTGGGTCAAGGGGGTTTTGGGCGGACATACTTAGCTCAAGACACTGGCTGTTTTGACGAGATGTGTGTGCTCAAAGAATTTAGTCCCAACGATCGCGGTCGGGAAGCACTCAAAAAGTCTAAGGAGTTATTTCAGCGTGAAGCTCAAGTACTATACCAAATTAATCACCCCCAAATTCCTAAGTTCCGGGCCAACTTTGAAGAGCAAAAACGGCTCTTTTTAGTGCAGGAGTATGCAGAGGGGAAAACAGTTGCCAAAACTCTCAGCGATCGACTCAAAAATAGTAAAACTTTTACAGAAGCTGAAGCAGTTGCCTTCTTGCTCGATATGCTTCCCGTACTATCACATATTCATGGGATGGGAATTATTCACCGCGATATTTCTCCTGACAATATGATTTTTCGCGATCGCGATAAGTTGCCCGTGCTGATTGATTTTGGTGTAGTCAAAGCAGGTGTGACTCAACTAGAAGTATCTACCCAAATCCACCAAGGGACAACTGTTGGTAAAGCTGGATATGCACCTGGAGAGCAACTCCAAACAGGGGAAGCTTATGCCAATAGTGACTTATATGCCTTAGCTGTCACGGTTGTCGTAATGATGACTGGACGAAAACCCGAAAGTCTGATTGACAAAAGTACCATGACCTGGAAATGGCATCAGTGGGTACCCACCCTCACACCTTGGTTTGCCAAAATCCTCAATAGAATGCTCAGTCGGGTGCCAAATAGTCGCTACCAGTCAGCCACTGAGGTCGCTCAAGCCTTGCGTGCGGTATCAGATTTTGTCGGAGCGACAGCGGATGCTCCGGTTGGCGGCATCTTGATCCCGCCGAGCACTAACCGCCCTTCAACTAGTCGATCTCAGCCGTCAGCTCCGAGCAATCGAGAATCAGTACCACTATCGCGAGGCAAGCGATCGACTAAAGTAAAATCTAGTTCCTATCCAACTAGTAATCATCAGCGACGACAAAATCCACTGCGCGGCATCTTCAACACACCTTGGGGGGTTGCCCTAGGTTCGGTATTTGCCACATTTGTAGTTATCATTCTCCCCATATATTTGATTAGTCGATCGATGACGACATCAAGTAGTGGCACCAAGACACCACCACTGACTGCAACCATAACTCCCTCGCCATTCTCAGCGGTTCCGCCCAGTCAAGTACCGCTCCCGATCGAGACAGCATCCCCACCTGTGGCGGTTACTACCACCCCACCTGTAGCAGCAAGTGTAGAAGCTTTGAGTATCGAAGTAGGTAAACCACTAATCAAAGAAGGCAATCTAAATTCGCCCCTACCGACAGTCTTTAGCATCAATCTGCCAGTCGGACAAAAACTCAAGGTGACACTGGTGAGTATACCTGCGGGGGCAACCATGAACATCCTTGCTCCCAATCAAGCAAATGTAGATGTCTTCGCCAAAAATACTGTCAATTGGGAGGGGAATCTCCCGCTCTCTGGTGAATATCGGATCGAAATCGTGTCACTCCCAAGTACCATGAGCAGTAGCTATAAACTAGAAGTGACTACCATTGCTCCAGTACCAGTAAGTTTGCCTACCCCCGATTCAGTGGGGGCAGCAAGATAGTTGATAGTTGATAGTTATTAGTTGATAGTTATTAGTGGACTCAGATTAGTAAAATAAAGATAATAGCTAATCTGTCGATTATGGATAATGAATTACTGGATCTTCAGATGTTCGATAACTCGATCGCTAGTCTGGGACTAGATCGGATCGATCGACATATCCTGATTTGTGCAGACCAAACTAAACCCCTATGTTGCTCTAAAGCAGAGAGCTTGGTGGCATGGGACTACCTCAAAAAACGACTAAAAGAATTAAATCTCGATCGTCCCGATGCACAGCCAGGATGTATTTTTCGGACTAAAGCAAACTGTTTGCGGGTCTGTCATCACGGGCCGATCGCGGTTGTCTACCCTGATGGTGTTTGGTATCATTCTGTTACCCCAGCCGTTATCGAGCGGATTATTCAAGAGCATTTATTAGGCGATCGCATTGTCGAGGAATATGCTTTTTTGGTCAAACCACTTAGGGGATCGGAGATCGGGAATAGGGGATAATTGTAAAATAGTAATTTTAGGTAGGAAGATCTATGAGTAATCGGGATGGATTTGGTGGTGGGTTTTGGTTGGGGACGCTCGTAGGTGGCGTAGTTGGGGGAATTGTTGGTGCTGCGATCGCGACACAAAGAGCCAATCGGCTTGATGATGAAACTGAGAATAGTAGATTGTCCGGCGCAAGTGGTGAAAAAAGACCATTTAAATCCAGCCGCAACCGGACGCTCGATCGGATGGAAATAGCCCGACGCAGTTTGGATGATAAAATCAGTGACTTAAATAATGCGATCGATTCAGTCAGATCGTCGATCGGACATGCACCTGGAGATCCGATGCTCCAAACCAGAGGCTTCTCCCCCGAACGCAAGGATGAAGATGTCCAGACTCAACCACCGCTAGATCCTCAGATCTGAGCGATCGTGCTAAACCATACCGCTAGCAGTATGGTTTAGTCGGTTTGTACGGTATGCCACACAAGCCATAATTACCAGTCGATCGGTTAAAATAGGTGGAGCAGGTTTCCGCTCAAACAATAATTTTTATGAACAACGCCGCGATCTTACCATTACTGATTGTTAGCATTTCAAATTTTCTAAATATATATCTAGTTATTATTTTTGTCCGGTTGTTACTGACTTGGTTTCCGAATATTGACTGGATGCAGCAAATCGTGGGCTTTCTCAGTCCAGTAACGGATCCTTATCTCAACCTGTTTAGATTTGTACCGCCAATCGGTACGATCGATCTATCCCCAATTATCGCCATCTTTGCCTTACAATTCGCGATGCAGGCTTTGTCAACCCTGGCTCCAGCACTAGCTTTTTAGTCACGATTACCTCCGGTAGGCTACGCCAACGATCTAACTGTGGCTCCAGCACAAACACAAAAGTTCTTGGTAACTAACAATTAACAAATATCCCCCAAGTGACAACTACAACACTAATTTACGTTGCTTTACTACTGATGACCTTAGTGGGGGTGGTCGGGTCTGTAGTACCCGTGATGCCTGGGCCGTTATTAATTTTGGGTGCATCGATCGTTTCGGGCTTCTTGTATGACTGGAACCAAGTGACAGTCACATTGGTAGTATCCAGTGTAGTGTTTGTCATGTGCTTTGCGATCGATCAGTTGTCGGGCATCTGGGGTGCCCAAAAAGCTGGAGCGAGTCATTGGGGTCAAATTGGCTCGATCTTCGGTTTATTCCTCGGATTCTTTGGACTGCTGCCAGCTTTGCCTGTAGGTGGCCCGCTCGTTGGCTTATTTTTTGGGCCATTTATTGGGGCTGTAGTCGGCGAGTTACTATACCCGCGTCAGGCACCACTGGTCGATCGATTGAAGATTTCGGTCAAAGCTGGAGTTGGAATCGTCCTCGGTTCGGTAATTGGTCTGATTATCCAAGGTTTATTATCGTTGTTTGCGGCGATCGTCTTTGCTGTTACCACATGGCATTTAGGATTTGGAATCACTTGATACTTTAGCTACCTCCAATCGTCGGCGTAGCCTCTCTGTAAGCACAAAGCGCAGGCTACGCCAACGCAAAGCCTGCCGTAGACACAGCCTCTTATAGAGGAGGTAAAGAGAATCGATATTTTTAAAAAGCAGCAGCAAATTCTGAAGCAAAATCTGCCAACTTTACCTTACCCATCGCAACTGGCTGATGCAGGTCAGAATCTTTGCGTAATGCGCCGCTATGAATGCTAGTAAACATTTCCACAAAGTTGGCGGCAATATGTGCTGGCATTCCTTTGTGTTCTAAACCCGCTTGCATCTGCTCATTAGTAACAGTCACCCATTTTAAATCCGGCTTGCCAATAGCGATGCCCAAAATCTGAGCGGCTTCGTTAGCTGTACAATCGTCACTGCCCACATAGCGCACTTTAAATCCAGTCGCAGGTGTTTCGATCTCTTCAGCAGCAGCGGTGGCAATATCTTGAGGGTGAACCATAGCAATCTTGTCATCGCCACCATAGTTTGCGCCGATAGAGCTTAGGCTTTTTATCATGTCTACAAAGCTGTACAAATTGGTGTAGAAGTAACTAGGGCGTAGATAAGTAATATTGATGTCTGATAGCTCATTGAGAATCCTTTCTGTATGGTGAGAACCGAGGATAAATCCGGTGCCACGATCTAAATGCGCCCCCATACTGCTCAGATGAACCACCCGCTCTACGCCTATTTCCATTGTTTTCAAATCTAGTTAATCTCTATTTAAGAGAGTACCCATTTACCAGAGATAAATAGAGATTGAAACTCACGCAGGGAAATAGCCGATCGGGATTGAGTTGGTATCGATCGTGCGGGGAATAGATCGCCAGACTGCCACCGATACCCGTCCTACAGCCGCGATTAGGGGTATAAGCGACTCAAACTTTGCCATCACAACCAACAGCGCACAGAGCATTGTAGCGATAACCAGGGCAACGATGCTGTAGGCGGTCGGATGCAGCTCCTTGTTGTGTGGCAGTTGACGACTTACGCGACTGGTATTTGAAGCTGCGTAAACCATGTATGTTTGTCAATGTAGCCACGCTGGAATTTGATTTTGCCGTTAATGACGTGCAAGAAACCGCAGCCCTGCAACGTGTAACTCTTACCATTTGGAGCGTAGTCACCCAATTGACCCGTAAACGTGCCACCACCTTTCCACTCGATAATTACCCATTCTCCATCCTCGAATATGCTTAACGGATGCGTATAGTTATCTGGAAATGCGGTAAAGAACGCAATGAAACTTTCTAATAAAACTTTGCGCCCAGAAAGCGGAGCACCGAAGGCGACCTGATGATTTTCCGCATCATCATGATAAAGCTCAATAAGTGCATGAGGATCGCACGAATTATAGGCTGCAATCCAATCATGAGCGACTTCTTTCGGTGATTTCATACTTTTTAATCATATTGAGGCCGCTGCACGTAGCCAAGCCGCGCGTTGCCACACAACTATTTATTATACGGAAACTTTCCACCTATTCTCTGAAAAATGCGGTGATATCCAGAATCAGTAAGATTTAGATCGAGGTTATGGTTCGGTATATTTATCTTTTGCACCTGAAGGGGTGACAAGCATTCCTCAACTTTTAGCTAAGTAACGATCATAGAAATCCAGACCACGAACATAGCAGTCAATTTTATGGTGCTTTATCCCAATATATCGAGAAATCAATGGAGCGAGAAAGCCCCAATCAAATTTGAAAAAGAGTGCAACTTTGCCAATAGTTACAATTGAATTTCTAGCAGCCTGACGTTTGGTATTGTCTCTTCATTATCTAGCTGAACATACGTAGCGCATATAGTTTTCCAACTCCCGCAAACCTTGGGCGGCGGCGACTTGCACATCGACAGGCAAGCCTGGGGTCTGGAAAGCAATTAGCGCATCCGACCAACCGCTCAACTTCGCAGCATCTGCCAGCGGCACACCCAGTAGGCGGCAGATTGTTTTGAGGGGTAGCGGTTTGCACAAGGTCTGGAGCAGGTCGGTTTGAGTGCCTGCTGCTTCGATCGCATCGAGCATATCTTCAACATCTGCAATTTCGGTTAAAGCGTTTGATGCTGGCGTTTTTTGATGATGGTAAAAAGGCACGTTGTTGTTTCCCGCAATTCGGGCATCTATTATAATTATCGAAGCTTAACCTCAAATACGTTCCACTTGTCCGACCAGAAATTCATCTAGAGTTAAGTCACTAATTACTAATACTTGCGGTGGTTGGAATCGATCGATAAAAGATGCACTCATATTTTTAGATAATCCCACAGCAAAAGAGTTTACAGCCTAATTTTTGCAGGTTGCGGGATCGAATTGGACTCGATATTGATAGAGGACTCGCTTATCTTTATCTGCGGCTGGGCGATCTTGGTCGGCTTTATTGGCATCATATAGTGCTGCATTAGCCGCAAGATCTCCCAACCTGCGATTTTCAGGTGTGTCTCGATCTCCAGCAACATATGGTTTGTCGATCGACGGTGCGCTACTCTCGCCTAAAATATTGTTTTCCTGATTTTCTGGCACTTTATCAAAAGCAACCATCAGGACGATAAATGGCGGTTGCTTGACTTTACTACAAGCTACTCCCAAGGGGTAACTTTGCGATAATAATTTCGGCTGGTACAACTTTAGACCTGGATTTGCCCCTATGTACTGCTGTAATCGCTCCGTCGCCGATTTGGTGTACTTACCATAAAAATTACCATTACCACCTCCTGCGGAGCTATCTGATGGTGTTATTGGTGCAGGTGCGGGTGTGACCGTGGGACGAGATAGTTGTGGTGTCCCCGCTGGTTGCTGGCTTTGGTTTGTCGGAGTAGATGCTGGAGTGGTAGCCGTTTGCTCGCCACCATCGTCATCTGTCACTGCGCTTGGCTGTGGAGTGGGAGTAAGGACTGCTTGAGCTTTTTTAGCTAGCGGCTTCTTTATTGACGGGGATGGTTGAGTTGATGGCTTAGCGGTAATGCCTTTTTTAATGGGTGGTTTGCTAGGTTTAGGAGTAGGCTTGAAAATGCTTTCGGGATCGAATATTGGGGCGATGGGTGTTTTTTGGGGTGTTGCTGGCTGCTGTTTGTTTCCTGCGGGTGGTTTGATGGTTACTCCATCAAAAGCACCGCGAATCGGGGAAAAAGGAATCGTTTGAGGAGCGGTAGAGAACTGTGGAGGACGCACTGGAGCCACAGAGGGGCGAGTAGAGGGAATAGGTTGAGTGACAGGGGGTAAAACTTGGGGCGTGGGGGCTGGTGGTGCTTGGGGGATGCGTTGCAGTTCGCTGGGAGTGAGTTGTACGACCTTTACTGTGCTGGGGCCGACTTTTTTACCTTCTTTTTCTGGCTGGGTAAAGAAGGGTAAACTAGCTCCAATCGTGGCATGTAGCGCGATCGATGCGAGGATCGCGATCGTCGTCGGATCGAGTAAAATGTCTAAAAAGTTATTGCGGGTGGAAGGTTGATACATATTTACCGTAAACATTAACTGTCAGACATCAGGATGAGTCGATGCTCCATATCGCCAAAGCGTTCGGCATCAAACAAAAGAGGCATAGCAGGGAACAAGAGCCAATTCACAATGCGATCTCTACATCTGCACTTCATTCCTCGATACCTATTCTAAACTACATCTAACACCTCCGAATTGCTCTCAATTTAATACAAGGTAGCAGCAAGTTAGTAGAATTATTGTCATAATTATTCATATCCGCTCGAATCTAGTAAGAAGTCACCCATGCTTGGAGAATTAAAGTCTTTTCGACAAAACCCCCTACGCTGGCTAAAACGTCGTTATCTGCGCTGGATGGCACTGAGTTATTGGAGTTATCGCTGGATCGCTAGTAGCGGCAGCCAGCGACAGTTTGCCCAGGTACAAATTTGGCGGGTAGCCGCAGGGTTCGATCTGGCGGCGTGGATGGTGGCGATCGAAGATTCCGTCAAACCAGAATATTGGGGCATGATGTAGGCTTAGGCTTTAGGCTTTAGCCGACATTCCGCACTTCATAAAATTCATGTCTAAAAAGCCTTGTTTTTCGCTCATGTAGGGTGCGTTACCCTTACGGGATAACACACCTAGGGGTTTGAGGACGAAGATCGGTGCGTTTTGCTGTCTTGTCTCGCTGTCTTGTCGTTTTTTTATTCGGCGGCGTTTTATGCGGGGGTTCCCCCCGCATAAAAAACGCCAAGACAGGGGGAACCCCCGAATAAAAACGCCGCTAAACCTTCGGGGAACAAAGGCGTGCGCGAGCCGCTGCTGCCGCAGCACCCTACACCCGCGAAAAATTGAAGTGCGGAATGTGGGTTTTAGGCTTTAGGGTTTAGGTTTTAGGGATAGAGGGTAGTTTTAGGAGTTGGTTAGTTTAAAGGCTTGGAGATTAGGGCATAGAATGGTGAAGAGGACACTAATTTTCACATGCTCGATCGCGCACTCAGCCATTCTATGACACTCTCAGATCTGATTCCGGCTCAGATGATGCCAAAATTTTCAGCAGTAGCATTGACAGCATTGGCACCGATGCAGGATGTCACAGATGTCTGCTTTATGAATACGATCGCGAGTTATGGCTGTCCTGACTACTTTTTTACTGAGTATTTTCGGGTGCATGACAGTTCGCGGTTGGAGAAACACATCCTCAGATCGATTACCGAAAACACTACAGGTCGGCCGATCTTTGCTCAATCCATCGGTGAAAGTATTCCCGATCTAGTGCGGACGGCGCAGCTATTGAGCCACTATCCCATTGCGGGGTTCGATCTAAATATGGGTTGTCCTGCACCCAAAATTTATCGCAAGAATGTCGGGGGGGGACTATTACGCGATCCAGATAAGATCGATCGCATCCTGGGAGAATTGAGATCGGCTGTAGAAGGTCGGTTGACGGTGAAAATGCGGATCGGGTTTGAGGATACGAGTCAGTTCGATCGGATTTTGGACTTAATCGACAAGCATCAGATCGATCTCCTGAGCTTACATGGTCGCACGGTTAAAGAAGGCTACCATGGCACCGTCCATTACGATCTGATTGCCCACGCCGTCCAACGGTTGCGATGTCCAGTGTTAGCAAATGGCAATATTACCTCTGCCATGAGTGCGATGGCGGTGCTATCCCAAACTCAAGCAGCAGGAGTGATGATCGGACGCTCGGCAATTCGTAACCCCTGGATTTTCAAGCAGATGCGGGAGGCATTATCGGGACAGGAGATTTCGATCGTCACACTAGAGCAAGTGCGGGACTATATCGATCGACTATACCAGATGCCCAAGGTGCAAGCAGTGCAGGAGCGATCGCGGATTAGTCACTTGAAGATGTATCTCAATTACATCGGGCAAAGCGTGGATGCAGAAGGGGCATTCTTGCGTGATATGCGAAAAGCACAGACTGAGGCGGAACTATTTGGGGTATGCGATCGATATTTACTCGATCGTGCTGGCGTATTTTCGGCAGAGCCATATGCCGGAATCTTTGCACGTCCTAAGTGTGAAGCTTAGATGTCACAATCAAAGATAGCCATCTCATCACCACAAGTTCGGACAAACCCATGCCATATAGCAAATTCACTCTTAGTCGTGCGGTGGAAGATTTTGATTTGACGGTGCGAGAGGAGTCAAATCTATTTGCCGCAATTCAGCCAGTGGTACCCACGCCGCTGCTCCGAGAGCTATTGATAGAAAATGTACCCTGGGCGGTGGCTGTAGGTAGCCAGAAGGCGCGATCTGAGGGGATTATTAATCCAGTGCTATTAGAAGTCAAACGTCAACTTGGCGGACAGGTTGGGGTGTTTTCGGGCGAAGAATTTAACGTAGATATCGCAGCGGATCTGAATGGGTTCTGTGATTTTTTGGTGAGTCGATCTTCAGAGCAGCTTTATGTCAAAGCTCCAGTGCTAATGCTAGTGGAAGCAAAAAAGGAGGATCTCAAACCTGCTTTAGGTCAATGTTTAGCAGAAATGGTCGCGGCGCAGCGGTTTAACGCGATGAAGGGTCAATTAGTAGAGACAGTTTATGGTGTAGTTACGAGCGGGACAGTTTGGCGATTTTTGCAGTTGACAGAACGGGTGGTATCGATCGATCTAACTGACTATCCACTGCTGCCAGTAGATAATGTTTTGGGCGTACTAGTTTGGATGCTGCGCCTAGATTCGATCGATTTGGTGTGAGTAGAATTTGATATCGATCTAAACAAAGGACGATCGATCGTCCATCGCATCTTGCAACATACCATGAAAGAACTTATCTAAAGGAATTCCCGCTGCTTCAGTCATCGCCGAAAGTACACTGGTTTCAGCAAATGAGCAGTATAAACCTGCTTCCAAGAACCACGGATTTCCGTGGGGGTCGATCCGAAAATCAAATAGACTGTAGTGACGACAGCCCAAGGCTTCATGACATTTTCTAGCCATCGCCCAGACACTTTCAGTAATTGGATCGCTGGTGTCAATTACCCATGACTTGGTACTATCCTTAGCTGCAAAGTCCAAGTCTCCAGTATCATTTTGTTTGAGCTTGTCAGCATAACTCCGAATCGGTCGCGTAGCGGCATCGAGTGCGTATTCTTCGAGTGGTAAGCAGATTAGTTTACCAGCTTGGACGATGACTCCACAGCGAATTTCGCGTCCCAGTGGGATAAAGGTTTCTACTAGTACCTCATCTGAATGAGTCAATGCGGTTTGCAAAGCTGCATCATAGTCAGCGATATCTTTGACCAACGTCACACCGATCGAATTATCGCCGTTCATTGGCTTGATCACAACTGGGAAGTTAATACTTGGAAGATCGCCAGCGCGGAGGACTTCTCCTGCGGGTACAACTACTCCGGCGGCGGCGACTATTGCTTTGGTCTTGGCTTTGTCAGAAACTAGTGCCATCAGATCTGCGGTATTACCCACATATGGAATATTCAACAGCTCGAACAGGCTCCGGTATTGAGTCATCCCAGGAACGCAAAACATCTGAGGCACCATTACATCAATCTGGAGCTGTTCTAGCACTTGTAGTGCTTGAGCTAGCGACAGGGGCTTGGCTGTGGCGATCGCTTCCTGACTCAGCTCTACCGGAAAACGCCACTGTTTGTCGGGCGTAATATAGGCAATATGAAATTCATAGAGAGCTGGATTGGCGGTATTTTCCAGACAATCTTGGGCATAGAGGCGCGACAGATCGACATAAAAATCACTGACTGCCGATCCGACTAAGTGCAAAATGCGTAATGGTGTCATGAGTAACTAGACATAAGTAGGTAGCAATTATCGGTCGGGTAGAGTATGTCTGAAACCTAGCTGGTGGGGAGTACCCACCCTACTGGGCTGAACATAATTAAAAACGGAGGAGGGACAAGAGGGTTTTCCGCTATCAACTATCAACTATCAACTAATTTAATCTCCGCCTATTTCGACAAGTTTGCCAATATTAAAGTCGATCCGAATCCATTCTTTAGGATTACGTAAGTTTCCTAATAGTAGTAATGGAATCTGCCAATGATGCACCATCAAAAATGGTAGCGGATCGTTCCATTCAAAGATAGCATCTTTACCTTGAGTAATAATTTGTAATCGTTGCCAAGTCAATTGTGGCGAATAGAGATGCGTTATCAATCGCCAAATTTCATGATAGATCCAGTAAGTCGGACGACTAGATCTTAATGGTTGTACTGTTTGAGTCAGTGCCTCTTGTTGTAAATAAGCTTTGGCGACATCGGGATGGTTATAAAACATCGTGATGGCTGAATGGGTGCGAGGATTGCACTCGATCGCGTAAACCTGCCCATCATCATCCGCCTGCATAAAGTCTAATGAGACTTGTCCAGTTAGTTTCAAACTACTGGCAAAAGTACGAATCCAAGCTTCGATGTCCGATCGATCTACATGCTCGTAATTCACCTGAAATGCGGACGATTCACAGCAACAGTGTAACTGAAGATGCCCATTGCGAACCGTGCTATGAGTACAGTATTCTTGCCCTGGGATAAACTCCTGCATCACCCAAGGTTTACTCTCAGAGATCGGTAAAGACTTGACAAAAGCCGCAGTTTCCGCTGGCGTATCACAAGGCAACTTAGTCAGATCCAAGCGTCGCACCGAATCGTAGGGAATACTTTTGATGATGTATTTCCGCCGTTCGTTAGAAAAATCAAAATCGATGACTTGCTGAGGATGCGTAATCTTGTAAGACTTGGGTACCCGCAACCCCAGTGCTTGGGCATCAGTGGCAAATTCATACTTATCATCTAAGCGTTGGAGCATGTCTACATCGACGTGCATAACGGTGCAGTAGGGGGAGAGTATCGTTCGCACTGCGGCATCATAATAGCTAGCAACTGGACTACAAACGGGCACATAGACATCAATACCTTCTTGTTTGACGATATCTAAGAGTGCCTGGGGATATTCCGGTGTCTGGGGGTTGGGGACTGTATAAAAGCGATCGACCGCCCAGGAATAACGATGCCCAGTCAGCCAATATTTCTCAGTTTCTACCAAAATCACCCGATGCCCCGCTTGATGGAACGATCGAGCCAACTGTAAGGCTTTGGTCATCTTACCGCCGCTAATCAAAATTGTCTGGGGATTGGCGGCGATCGATCTCGACTGGAACGGCTTGGTGAGTACGGCTACCAGTAAGGCGATCGCCGTTAAGGTGAGATTCAACGGTAGTACCAATAGCAATAATAGAAGAGTGGCTATTGTTTTCACTCTTGTCTGTAACTTGCTATCGCCCATCCTAGTTCCTGGCTCAGATGGCATCACTGCAACTGAAACTGTTTTCGTCATAATTTTCTGATGTTGCAGTGAAAAATTGCCTAACCAAGTATCTAGGCACAAATATTTATTTAATCTATCGCTCTTGAAACGTAGATGGTGGGAAGTTTTCACCATCTATATTGAAGCAAATCAAACCGATATCGAGCTTCATGGTTAAAGCATAGATATTTAACCCTCTCAACTTTTCTCGATCGATTTACTGTTTATCCACAAGTCGGCTGGATCTATACTGAGGTTGATTTACCCCCCCAACCCCCCCTTGATAAGCAGGGCTGATCCATCCACCAGAGAAAAACCGCTCTAACCCTTTTCTGTCGTTAAGTCTCGATCGAATGTAGATGGAAGTTAAACGAAACAATTGGGTTTTAGCATTATTCTTTTTCCAATAGATCAGCCCTGCCTTGATA
>NZ_JBGSQZ010000200.1:0-5087 GCF_041737865.1 Chamaesiphon sp. | reverse complement strand
AATCAATCCTGGTAAAAATGCAATGTAAAAAAGTGTCTTGTAATCATCAGGACGATACGCCAAATATATCAATGCTAATGATGGCCCTAGGACGGCACCAAATGTATCCATAGACCGATGAAAACCAAATACTCTTCCCTTTGTGTCTGGAGTAGCTTCATCAGATAGTAAGGCATCTCTGGCACCTGTGCGGATACCTTTTCCTAACCGATCGATTGTCCTGGCAGAGAATATCCAGAGAGGATAAGTAAACAATGCCATCATTGGCTTGGAGAGGGCACTAAGCAGATATCCAATTTGAATAAAGGGTAAACGGGTGCCTGTTTTGTCACTTAAATTCCCAAAATATCCCTTGCTCAATCCGGCAATTGCTTCTGCAAAGCCTTCTAGTATACCTATTAAAACAATCGAAAAACCAATTGTTTTTAAATAAATTGGCATAATCGGATAAAGCATTTCGCTGGCTACATCTGTAAATAGACTCACAGCCGAAAGTACTAAAATATTGTGGGTTATTATCTTTGCTTTTTTAGACATTAGCGATTATTTTAAATAAGATGAAATCCGCACGAACTGGATGCTAAATCTTAACGATTGTCCTTCTGCTGTTGGCTTTAGCCTGCCGTTAGGCACGGCAGACGCTCCGCGTTGGCGTAAGCCTGCGACTCTCGCGCTTACAGACAGGCTTCTGCTCAGGCAGAGGCTACGTCAACGCCAACGACAGCCGATGCGGGATCTAATTCCCAGCGATCTAGATCGCGCTCTAGGAGCATTTCTTCAGTATCAAGGGGTGTGTCATCATCTACCACAATTCCCACTGCCTCTGCCAATTCTTCCGTGTCATTTTGACTGGGAACTGCGGTACTTCCGCCAACGGCTTCGTCACCATTCACTTCTGCTCGATAGGCATCATCTTCAGCGTCATCCGCTGCATCTGCACCTATTAATGAATTCAATTGTGGGTCTGGCATACATTTTCTCCTTTGAATTTAAAGATTTATTTCCAAGTGGCAATTTTCGATCCAGATAACATCGCTTCGATCTGCGGATTTGCCCATGCTGCGGCGATGCTGAAAAATTCAGGATCGTCATTGACGCATTCAAGCCGCGTGTAAGTAACAGTTGGATATTGACGCTGCAAAGATTCAATTGCATCATCCACATCAAGGATCGTTTCATAATTTTCAGTTACCCACCCCAGCGGTTTAAATACAATAGTTTGGGCACCCGATCCGATTAGACTTTTCGCTGCTTGTTCGAGATTAGGTTGCGACCATTTGATGAACGGCATATCATGATTTATCCAGCCGATCGAGATGAGTGGATATTGATGTTGTAATTGGGCTTGGACTCGATCGAATAGAGCTTGTCCATCAATTACCCCAGTTAACAACCCATTGGCTTTTTCAGGGCCACCATGAACCGTTAAGATGATACCGATCTGTGACTCAAAACAACCAGATGTAGATAATTGATTGAGAGATTCCTTAATCTGACGCACTAGCAAATCGATGTAGGCAGGTTCAGTTGCGAAAGCGGGAATATATCGAATGGCATCGAATGGCAAATCTTCAGATTCATTGGCTGTAATAACTTCATTAACTTGCTCGATCGCTATTTTTCCGGTAAACGCAGAATCAACCACTAATAATGGAAAAACTAGCAAGTTCTGAAAGTCTCGACCACCCTTAGGGGGTGCGCTTGCGCGTTCGATAATCTCAGTTACAACTTCTTGGACAAAAGGCTTGCAGAAATAAAAGCCTTTAAATACCTCTACCTCACTTCCCCAGCGTTTTTGTAATTGCTGCTCAATCCCAATTCTTTGTTTTTCAAACATCTCATTTTCGGGCGACATAAAATGATGGTGTTTGACCCCGAAATCGTACCAATCTAGTAGTCCCAAGAACCAACCAGCCGCCGGATATAGCCACTTTGGAATCGATACAAATTGGGATGCAATATATTTAGTTGCCGCTTGATTGTAACTACTCAGATCGTGGTAAGATTCTACTTCACCATATCCAGCAAGTAAAACGGCGACACGTTTGTTGTTATGGGGTTCAACGGGCTGTGTGGCGGGAGATTCTTGACTAATCATGTAACTCCTTGGTTGTTTGTGAATGGTGGGATTTAATCGGTAGGTGAATGCGAGGTAACACCATTGCAGTTAGGAAGATCGCTAATTGTGTTGCTACAATACTGGGGCCAGATGGTAAATTAAACCAGGCTGAAATTACCATACCAATTACAGCACTTAACGCACCTAGTCCGGCTGATAGCAGTACATAATCGGTAAAAGTGCGACTTAATAATCTAGCAGCACAGGCGGGAATTACGACAAATGCACTAACTAGTAAAACACCGATCGATTTAATGGAAATACCCACGACTAGCGACAGCAGCACGATGAAGATTGTGCTTTGAGTCGATACCGATACACCCCGCGCGATCGCCAGTGGTTCGCTTACAGTCAATAACATCTGTGTTCGTAGTGTCATACCAATGAACATAATGCAGATGATTAATAACGAACTACTCAGCACTAGATCTATTTCTTGAACTGCGAGAATATCGCCAAATAATAGATTATTTATCCCGCCTTTATATTGCCCGACAAAACTGAGAATAATAATCGCGATCGCTAGAGATGAGGAATAGATAATATTCAGTAACGCATCAGTCCATAATTTAGTATGTTCTAATAAATAGGACACCGCTAAGGCAAAGATGACCGCAAATGGTAGTAAGACGAGCGAGGGATTGAGTCCTAATAAATAGCCAATACTAATCCCTAATAAGGCTGAATGTCCCAGGGCATCACAGAAAAAAGATAATTGACGCAAAATCGTAAAGCTGCCTAAAATTCCACCCATTAACCCCGTCAAAATACCGCCCATCAATGCCCGTTGCATAAATGGTAGTTGAAACAATTCAATTACGCGAATCAGTTCTGGTTCCATAATTACGACGTATGAGAATGCTTGTATCGCACAAAATCTGTACCGTAGAGAGTAGCGAGGCTACCGTCAGAGAGTGCGACTTCTGGGGTACCTTGACAGCGCAAAGTCCGATTAATACACAGGACTCGATCGCAATGTTTTCGCACCATATCTAAGTCATGAGAAATCTGCAAAATTGCCCATCCCTGTTCCTGTTTGAGTTCGTATAGCAGTTGATAAAAATCCGACTCAGCCACCATATCCAACCCCGCTGGAGCTTCATCAAGAATCAATAATCGACGTGGGGAAACTAAACAATATGCCAGCAATATTCGCTTGGTTTCGCCTCCAGAAAGCCCGCTAATCAGATGATCTCTGAATTGGAGTGCATCGACTCGTACCAGGGCATCTCGGACAGCCTGACGACGTTTGCGGCGATCGATCCACGGCAACTGAAACCCCAATTTGCCCCAACCTAATCCCACTAATTCTGATACCGTCATCGGAATTCGTCTGTCGAATAAAAAGTTTTGGGGTAAGTAAGCAATTTGCTGACGGATGGATGATGGCAGAAATCCTTTGATACTCAGGGGTTTTCCCAAAATGGATATTGCACCCGATTTCCTGGGTAAAATCCCCAGAATAGCTTGCACCAAGGTCGTTTTACCCCCTCCATTCGGGCCGACGATCGATGTATCTGTACCTGACTCCAGAGAGAACGAAACATCTTCAACCGCCGCGTAAGTGTCCCGAAAAACGGTCAGATGTTCGACTGATAATACGGTTTCTTTCATCTAAACCTCCTAAAACTTCACCCAAACTTGTTGGGGGATAACAGACATCGGCTGTTGTATCCCGATCTGCAGCCAGGATCGATCTGACTGCCCCGTAAATGCCGTGACTAGCGTTTTGACATTTGCTTGCATCGTGGTGATGTAGTGACCCGATTGGACAGCATCTGGCGATCCGGTTTCCATCGTGTCAAAGGTGCTGACGCGCACATTCAAATCCTTTGCCAGAGCGGCAAATGCCTCTGTGCCCCCATTGGGTTCGGCGAGTAGTGTTTTGAGATTGGTGGCTTTAACCGTATCCACGATGCGTTTGACATCAGCGGGGGAGGGATTATCTTCCGGTACATCTACTAGAAAGTTGGCTTTTAGGTTATAGCTTTGAGCAAAGTAAGGCGCAAAATCATGGAAAGCGACGAATGTTTTACCCGCAAAAGGTTGGAGCATTCGGCTGGTTTCTCGATCTAGTTCGCGCAACTTTTTGACATAAGCGGTGGCATTATTGGTATAAATCTCTTTCCCCGCAGGATCGGCAGCGATTAAACCGTCTCGAATGTTTTCGACTTGACGGATAACTCGTTTGGGATCGAGCCAGATGTGGGGGTTATATTGAGGGCGATTTTGTCCGGATTTTGGCTGTTTGCCCTCAATTGTTTCGGTTGCGATTGGTTGTATTCCTTGACTAGAATCGATTACTTTTAATTTGGCATTGCCAGTATTTTTGACCAATTCAGTCAAATATCCCTCTATCCCCAGTCCGTTTTGTACCAGCACATCGGCTTTGGCTAGCTTCTGAGCATCACCTGGTTTTGCCTGATAGTCATGGGGTTCGACATTGGTGGGGAGGAGTTGGGTAACTGTAGCGCGATCTCCGGCAACTGCTTTGGTAAAATTTGTAATAGGAATAAATGTGGTGATAATCTGCAATTGTTTAGACACAGGCGTAGTTGCAGGTGGCTTGGCACAGCTTCCTAACGTGAGGGAAATTGCGGATATAACGACTACAGATGACCAATAGAAAGTGAGACTAGATCCTTGTAATTCCGTTTTTCGATCGTTATCTTTGTCCGTCGCTGGAGATTGAGGACTAATCATTAGTTTGACCTAAGTAGATTATTTTTTGGAAGTCCGCCGTGAATTGAGCCACATCGAAATTCCAGTAAAAAGCAATATGAACAAACCGAGAGCATTAAAAAATGGATAAATCATGTCTAGATTAACCGATCCAAAATGTCCCTTATGCCAACCTAATATCCATTTAAAATTATCTTCTTTGCCTGCTAAATCGAGAATCTGATAAACAGTTCCGGTAATGGCTGTCAGTAATAGAGGTAGCATCATAATCGGTGCAATTAGGCGA
>NZ_JBGSQZ010000130.1:0-17037 GCF_041737865.1 Chamaesiphon sp. | reverse complement strand
TTCTCTCAACATTTGAGCTGTCTGTGCCCAACGACCATAGTCTACTCTTAACATCTTTGCGTTGACCTCAATTTACTCCTCAGAATCAGATTGTCTCATACTTTGAAAACTATGGGTTTGAAGTTGGACGGGGTTTAGAAGAAATTCGACAACTAGATTAATTATCAATTATCAATTATCAATTAATTTAAGCCTAATTTTGATGAGTACCAGGAGTAAGCGGATCTAAGATCTGATTTAATACCCGCAACTGATCTGCTGTACCCATACAAATCAACATATCCTGAGCCATCACGATGGTCTCCCCAGTTGGGCCAACAATGAGATTACCATCTCGGCGGCGGATTGCTAACACCAGAGAGCCAGATTGAGAGCGTAACCTAGCTTCTCGCAGCGATAAACCAGCAATCGGACAAGTCTGGGCATCAATCAGAAATTCTTCCATGTAAAACGATCGATCGCTAGCAATGATCCCATCCATAAAATCCATCACCTGGGGACGTAGAGCTGCCGCAGCCATCCGTTTTGCTCCAGTGATATAGGGAGAGATTACTTTGTCCGCTCCGGCTCGTTGGAGCTTCTGGACGGCTTCCTCGTTACTCGCCCGTGCGATTGCTCGAATTTTTGGATTCAGGGTTTTGGCAGAGAGGATGATATAGAGATTTTCGGCATCCGAAGGCAACGCCGCCACTAGACAAGCGGCTTTTTCCACTCCCAGCTTCAGGAGGGTTTCATCTAGGGTGGCATCTGCTTGCACCGCGCTATATCCCTCAGATTGAGCTATTTTCACCTGTTCGAGACTAGCATCAGCAATAACAAACGCTATGCCCTCAGCCGCAAACTCTGTAGCAATTTGCCGCCCAATCCGCCCAAAACCACAGATGATAAAGTGTTCAGCTAAAGATTCCACAAGTTTTTTTTGTTGTCTAATTCTTCTACCTTCTACAAAATAACCTTCAATCAGAGCTTCCGTAAATCGATTGACAATATAACCAATCGTAACCACCCCAGCCAGAATCAGAGCGATGGTGAAAATATGCCCCCGATCTCCCAAGGGATGAGTTTCTCCATATCCTACTGTGGTGAGTGTGATGACGGTCATATACACTGCGTCTAACCATTGCCATTGCTCGACTAGCCCATACCACAGCGTTCCAGCGATAAACAGCAATGTCAGTGCAAAGCCACCCCGTTGCAAGTCCTTTCTGATCCGACGATATTTCTGTTCGACAGAATCCATGAAATTCAGTTGACAGTTGACAGTTGACAGTCGATCGCCAATATCCTTTAATCTACTGAAGTAGACTTGAGCTATCGATCTGGGGATTAATTCCCAGATGGTGCTGAAGCGGAGCCAGTAGTCTTAACTCGCAGCAAGGATTTCAAGAATTAGGGACAGAAGTAAAGATGGGTATCGCTGACATCATTTAGTACAGCAATACCCATATTACCTATTAACTTTTAGAAGTTACTAGTTACCATTACAATCCAGGAATATTTAGTCCACTGGTGAGTAGTTCCATCCGTTCGCGCATGGTGGCGGTGGACTTATCGTACGCATCCATCATGGCATCGAGAACTAGTTGGGAGAGTTCTTCTGGACTCTTACCAGCAGCATCAGCCCCGATATTCACTCGGCGAGGTTCTTGATTACCGCTCAAAACCACGGTAACGCCACCTGCTTGTCCTTCTATTTCCATTTGCTCAAGTTCCTCTTGGAGCTTCTTGGCATCTTCTTGTACTTGTTGGGCTTTCTTAAAGGCATCAGCAAGTTCTTTCATCTTGCCGAGACCGAAACCACCAAATCCTTGTCCTTTAGTCATAATCTTTTAAGTTTTAGTCAATCTAGACAATATCCCATCTTACTGGAGTCAGGGAATTCGAGGGTGAGGGTATCCGTCAGTTATTCATTCACATCAATTAGTTTTAAATAGACCAACAATATCGCGCAGATATTAATTGTGCTAATTTACCCAATCTTCAGCTTACCGATCGCGGAGCCTACTTATTTATCTTACCCAAATAGAGCCGCGCAGTTAGAGTTACTGATAAATCGCTCGGCTATATTTAGCATGGGGAAGACAGAAGGGCTGTTAAAGCCTGACATCTAACCCTCGATCCCTAATTTAGAATTCGCCGAGCATTTTAACTTCTGGTTCAAGTTCGATCGAGTATCTCGCTTTGACCTGACTTTGGACGTAGTAAATTAATTCCCTAATGTCACTAGCTGTGGCATCTTTGCTATTGATGATAAAATTAGCATGGAGAGTTGAGACTTCAGCATCCCCAATCTTGTAGCCTTTTAGTCCCACGCTTTCAATTAGTGCGGCTGCATACTCAGGGGTAGGATTGCGAAATACGCTGCCACAGCTAGGTCTGTCGTAGGGTTGCTTGCTATGGCGTTTTTCCAAATCGCGATAGGTGCGGGCTTGGATCTCTACAGGATCGCTTGCTGCTTGCAATTTGAATTTTGCACTGAAGACGATTTGCGAACTACTTTGGAGATTGGATGTTCGATAACTGTAGCCCAAGTCTAGAGCGGTGAGTGTCTCGATCGATCCGTCTAGATTTAGCACGTCAGCACTGACTAATATCTCTTGGGTGCTATGTCCGTGCGCCCCCGCATTCATCACCACAGCACCGCCTAGAGTGCCAGGTATTCCCGCTGCCCACTCCATTCCACCCCAACCCCTCCGAGCAGCTTGCCAAGCTAGGCTGGCGACCATTTTACCTGCATCTGCGACGATCGATCGAGTCTCATTATCGAATTGGGTAGCCAGATGGCGTAGATGGCGGGTACAAATTACTAGCCCTACTAAACCTCGATCGCTAATTAATAAATTCGATCCCGCCCCAATGATGGTAATTGGTAGATTGTTAAGCCTCGCCCAAGCCAAACCACTCTGTGTCTCAGCAATGGTGCGGGGTTCTAAGTACCACTGCGCCGCTCCGCCTACTTTCCACGTTGTCAAACCTTTGAGCGATACATTCGACTTAATTTGGCAAATGGTAGGGATGTCCAAATCTCCATCGGTATTACTAGCAACTTCCACTGAATGCTGAACCTGATTATTTATAACGGGCGAACGATCTTGGGAGAGTGTCATAGAGGGAAAGGTAGGGGATTAAGTCACTAGCAACAAGAAATCGGCAGGATATTTAGAGAGCTTCTATCCAGTAGCATAGAGCTGATTTTACTCGTCAAAAGCTGAGTCATGCACAAGTTAGCACTGATAATACACTAAATATTGGATATTAGGCTACAGCTCCCGCTCGGCTTGGATTGGTAGCAGTTCGATAAAACTCTACCACATCAGGAATAATCTGATTGAGATTACCTGCACCTAGGAACAAGCAAATGTCACCGGAGTGGAGATTGTGAGTGAGAAATTGGGATACAGCGTCGAGCGTAGGTTCAAAGCGGACATTCGGATGATAATGACCGATCTGGACTACTACTTTTTCGCCGCTAATGGCTCCAGTATTTGCTTCACCTGCACTATAAATATCTGTAATGATTACCAAGTCGGCATCTTTAAAAGATTGGGCAAACTCAGCCAGAAATTCTAGTGTGCGGCTATATCGATGGGGCTGGAAGATAGCTACAACCCGACGCTCGGCACCTACTCGCAACCTAGCGGCACTAAGTGTGACTAGGATCTCACTGGGATGGTGAGCGTAGTCATCGATAAAGGTAATGTCATTCTGGTATCCTCGAAGTTCAAAGCGTCGTTTGGCACCATTAAACCCAGCTAAACCAGAAGAAATCGATCGAAAGTCTAAGCCGATCTGCCGACCTACTGCGATCGCGGCTAGAGCATTACTCAAGTTGTGTTTTCCCAACACCCCTAATTTTAGTGTTCCCAATAATTCACCGGATTCATATATTTGGGCTGAAGTCCCAGCACAATGATAGTCGATTGCCTCGGCTGTATAATCTGCAAGCTGTCCTGGTTCGACACTATAAGAAATTGTTGGTTTAATCCGATCGCGGACGATCTCACAATCTACCGAGCCGATCGTCACTTGACATTGTTGACTAAACGTAGTGAAGGTGTCAATTACCTGCTCCAGACTCTTGTAATGATCGGGATGATCCAGCTCAATGTTGGTAATCACCCCAATTTTAGGTGCATGTTTGACGAGTGAGCCGTCAGACTCATCGACTTCAGCCACAAAATACTCGCTGTTCCCAACTCTGGCATTGCCATCCCAAGCCGTAACTTCCCCGCCAACAACGATCGTCGGATCGACTCCAGCCTCTACCAACATATACCCGATCGCGCTGCTAGTTGTCGTTTTGCCGTGGGTACCCGCAACGCCGATACTCGTGTATTCTGCGATCAGTGCCGCAAGTACATCCGATCGATGGAAGATCGGACACCCTAGCTCCAACGCGGCGGTAAGTTCGGCATTAGTTTTTCCGATCGCTGTCGAGCAAATGATTTGAGGAGTTTGCCCCGATGGGTGGTTGTGAAAAAAATCTAAATTACTAGCATCCTGCTTCAGAAAAATGTGCGCGCCCTCTGCTGCCAACTTTTGAGTAATATTAGTCGATTTCAAATCGGAACCAGAAACAGGCAATCCGCGTCTTGCTAAAACATAAGCCAGCCCTGACATCCCAATTCCCCCAATGCCGATAAAATGAATCGGACGACCGCCAAAATCAACATAATTACCCATAATATTTTCTCCCCAGCCAGATAGAGCAAACCTTAGCAACAGGCGTTATCATACCAATAATCGTTTGTTTTCGGTCTAAATTCGTTAGCAGATCGTCGCCTTTGGCGCAACCGAACTTTTGATGGAATCGAAATAACTATACCAAATTTCCCCAAATAGTCTAGATCTTTAGAGAAAGTTACATTCTATTACTACTAAAAGGCTAGTTATGAGCGATATTGGCGCGGGTATCTCGATTCTCGTTTCGAGAGGCTGCGCCAACGAGTCGAGTACTTGGACACTCACGCTAGTCAATAGTAAAATAGATGTATGAGCGAGAAAGAAAAATCTGACAGTATCAAAATCGTTGCCGACAATCGGCAAGCACGGTTCCTCTACGAAATCCTCGAAACTTACGAAGCAGGGATTGAGTTGCTAGGGACGGAAGTAAAATCTATTCGTGAGGGTAAAGCTAACCTGCGCGATGGTTATGGTTTGTTGCGCCAGGGACAAATCTGGCTACTCAATGCCCATGTTTCACCCCACACCGCCACCGGATCGTATTTTAACCACGAACCCACCCGCACCCGCCGGATGCTGATGCACAAAGCCGAGATTCGCAAGCTGACTGGCAAAGTCGAGCAGCAGGGTTTGACTTTGGTGCCGTTGAAGATGTACCTGAAGCGCGGTAAGGTCAAAGTGACGATCGCCTTAGTCAAAGGTAAGAAGCTCCACGATAAGCGCGAAGATCTCAAGAAGAGAGACGATAAACGCGATATCGATCGAGCAATGAAGCGCGGTTAAGCATTATTTTGACCCAGATCGCAGCTATGGAATAAATTTCGATCTCAACTGTAGTGCGATGTCAGATGAGAAAAGATTCGTAAGTAAATAACTCAATTGAGATAATGATAGCAATCGACGACACTACTTTAATTAACCTTGAAGACATTACACCCGCAACTATGACAGTTGCCATGTTCGATCGAGAACCACACGAACTGACTGCAAATACCGATCTTGTATTTCGATCGGGATATGACGATCTGGATTATTTAAATTTTGCAATGTTAACATTACCATCTGGTCATGATGTGACACTCGTTCGTCATCAAGGTTCGCCACAACCAGGAACAGAACTATGCGTTCGACCGAATTTAGGAAATGTTGCTTCCGCCATTCGTGAAACTTGTGTTTTTTTAAATGTTAATGAATCTAGCCTTCAATGGATTCATCCCAATATTGAACAACAAATAACCGCTGCTAATTCAGTTCACAAACTCAACATAGGTATGAGTTTCACCCGCTAATTCTTCCTCAATAATCTGGGAAATAATTGCCCAATCGCCTCTAGCTAAACCCGCACCAATTTTAGGATATCCAATTCGTTTTCCTCCAAATTGTTGCTTTGCTTCTCGAAATACCGATCGAATCGCATCATAGTCAGCTAAAACACCATCACCTTTCCAGTGAAATTGAGTATAGCTATTGACGATCGTAAAATTAAAATCATCTCGATCGATATCAGCAATCGTGAAATTACCTAACTTAGTGCGATCGCCGATTTCTGTTTGACAATCTGCTGCATAAGCTTCAGGAAACTGCTGTTTGATAGTCAGCGCAATCCCTCGCCCCATTTGGCATTGACAATTACAGCCATGAATAATGACATCGAAAGCCCCAGCTTTGGCTAATTCAACTAAATCGCCGCGCACTATATTCATCAAGTTTCAATTGCGCTCATTTGCACTGATTTAATTATTTGTTTTACTAGCTATGCGTAGGTTGGGTTGAGCGAAACCAAACCCAACAATCTTAACCAGCGATATTTGTGGTTGTTAGGTTGAGCGTTGCTCTACCAAACCTACGAGTACAATCGCGAATTACCCACCTGTAGAAGCTGCTAGCTCGGCTAATCGCTCTTGTTGGTCTTGAGAGATACAACTTTGAATTACCTCCTCCAGATCGCCAGATAGCACCTTTTCCAGACCGAAATTATGTCCGAGTCGATGGTCGGTGGCGCGGTTGTCTTTATAGTTATAGGTACGAATTTTTTCCGATCGAGATCCAGTTCCGACTTGCGAACGCCGCATTGAAGTTACTTCTTCTTGTTGTTCGCGCAGTTTGATATCATACAACTTCGCCCGCAAGATTTGCATCGCCCGTTCTTTATTCTGCCGTTGAGATCGTTCTTCAGTACAAAAGATCCGAATCCCCGTCGGTTTGTGGAACAGATCGGCGGCTGTTTCTACCTTGTTAACGTTTTGTCCGCCAGCACCACCCGATCGAGCGGTACTCATTTCGATATCCTTAGGATCGATAAAGATCTCTACCTCGTCTACTTCGGGCATAATTGCCACAGTTGCCGTAGATGTATGTACGCGCCCACCCGATTCTGTCAGCGGTACTCGTTGGACGCGATGTACTCCAGCCTCAAACTTGAGCTGACTGTACACCAGTTCGCCCTGAATCTCCAACACAGCTTCTTTAAAGCCGCCCATTTCTGCAAGTGACTCACTAACGAGCTTAACTTTCCAATGCTGGGTTTCGGCATAGCGCGAATACATCCGCACCAAGTCACCCGCCCAAATCCCAGCTTCATCGCCACCAGTACCCGCCCGAATTTCTAACATGATATTTTTATCATCATTCGGATCTTTTGGTAATAGTAAAACTTTGAGTTTGCGTTCGAGTTCTTCGCTTTGACTTTCCAGTTCTCCAGCTTCCAAAGTCGCCATTGCTTGCAGTTCGAGATCGTTCCCCGACTCTTTGACAATCTCTCTGGCTCCGACTAGATCCTCTTGAGCTTGCTTCCACTTGTCGAATGTTTCGACAACTTCTTCAAGTGCGGCGCGAGCTTTACCAATGCGTTGCATTTCGCCTGGATCTCTGGCGATATCTGGATCGCCGAGTTTACGGGTAAGTTCGTGAAATGTTTGTTCGACGGATCTAAGTTTGTCGAGTAAATATGATTCTGCCACGATGTTTTAGTGAATGGTGAATGGTGGATGGCGAAAAGTGCGGTCTTGGGGTTTCCCCAAGTGGAGCACCTTTTCAAGACAGTGAATGGTGAATGGTGGATGCTAATAATAAAAACAACTATTGACTTGGATTAAAATAGATACTGGTGCGTTACGGCTTGTGCCTAACACACCCTACATCTATTTGCCATTCACTATCCACCATCCACCATCCACTAATTCTAAATATTGAAAAACCCAGAGACGCGAAAATATCGATCGCATCTCTAGGTTTTTCAGATTAACTAGGCTATTTCTTTTCTTCAGCAGCAGCTTCAGGAACAGGAGCAGTAGTATCCAACATCCCGTATTTTTTGAGGAATCGATCGACACGACCTTCGGTATCGATGATTTTTTGGGTTCCTGTGTAAAAGGGATGGTTGCCAGACCATACATCAACGCGCAGTTCTGGTTGGGTAGAACCAACAGTCATCACAACTTCACCGTTGCAATAAACTTTGGCTTCTGGGTACCAAGTAGGATGAATATCAGCTTTTGCCACAATCTTAGGTGTTAGGTATTGGGTATTCGGTATTAGGGGTTTGGTTTGAATTGAGACTAAACCCCCGATCGTTAATTAGTAACTATGAATCGATGTTTATTGACTATTTAATCTAGCAATTTTAGTTGCTAATAATCAATAACCAACAAATACAATCGATTTAACGTTTCGAGTATTGAGGAGCTTTGCGCGCTTTGTGTAGACCATACTTTTTCCGCTCGACACAACGTGGGTCGCGAGTTAGGTAGCCTTCAACCTTTAGTGGTTTGCGGTTGTTAGGATCGAGTTCGCACAGAGCACGAGCAACACCTAATTTAACAGCATCGGATTGTCCGGTTAGACCACCACCGTGAGCATTTACGAGGATATCGTACTCACCTTCTAGCCCTAAAGTTTCGAGGGGAGATCTCGCTGCGGAGATATAACCACTTTGGAAATTGAAATAGTCTTCGCCAGTTCTACCGTTGACTACTAGTAAACCAGTACCAGGTACGAGACGGACGCGGGCGATCGACGATTTCCGGCGACCTGTACCCCAGTAAACTGCCCGTTGTTGAGTTGCTTCCATGATTATGCTCCAGGAGTAGTTTTGATGACCAAGACTTCAGGTTTTTGGGCAGCATGAGGATGCTGGGTACCTGCGTAGACATTCATCTTGGTGAATAGGTGTCTGCCCATTGAATTCTTGGGTAACATTCCTTTGACGGCTTGTTCGATGATACGTTCGGGAATTCGCACTTGCAGTTTTGCGAAGACTTCTGTTTTCATCCCACCAGGACGGCCAGAATGTCTTCTGTAGATTTTTTGGGTGCTTTTTTTGCCTGTAACCTGAACTTTTTCGGCATTGATGACAATGACGAAATCTCCAGTGTCGATGTGTGGTGTAAATGTGGGTTTATTTTTCCCACGCAATACCATCGCGATTTGACTAGCTAAACGTCCGAGCCGTTGGTCGGCAGCATCGACGATGTACCATTTTGCGTCGTTGTTGTTAGCTGTAGGTAAGTGTGTTTTTTCCACGATCTTATATCAGTTAATATAGGGATTTTAATCCCCGTAAGTTGGCAATAAAAATTGGGGTTGGGTATCGTACCAGACTGACTCAGGAAAAGGAAATTCTGCATATCCGACTCGGAGCAGACACAGTCCTCTAGCCGTAGCCGAATGTCTGACTTGCCAGCGTTGCTCGGATTTCCAGATGTCGGTAAATTCAGCAATTGATAGATCGCCATTTCCCACTCTGACCAGCATTCCGACCAGCAGCCTCACCATGCCGTACAAAAATCCATTTGCTTGAATTTCAATCTGTACAAAGTCTCCTGACTGGTAACAGCTAATCTCCTGAATATTAACCCAAGAGTGCGATCGACCGGAATCAGTCCGATGAAATGCCGCGAAATGATGGGTGCCTAGCATCGGTACGACAGCAGCCTGCATGAGTTCGATATCGAGCGGTTCGTGGTAATAATGCCAACTATAGGGACGGACAAATAAATTTGGTCGTCGATTGGTATAGATGGTGTAGCGATACCGTCGATACAGAGCAGAGAAGCGTGCGTGCCAATCATCAGTAACAGCAGCGGAGGCACGGATGACGATATCATCTGGCAACCGATTGTTGAGAATTGATGCCCACTTGGTAGCGGGAATCACGCTGGGATTGTCGAAATGGGCGACTTGCGCCGCAGCATGAACGCCACTGTCTGTACGTCCCGCACCATAGAGATCGACTGCTTGACCGAGAAAATCCTCGATCGCTCGTTCTACCTCTGATTGGACTGTCCGTCCGTCAGGTTGCTTTTGCCAGCCATACAGGTTGGTACCTGCGTACTGAATGACTAGAGCAACGCGCTGGGTCGTACTGTTAATTATGAGTTTGTGCTTCTTGGTCGCCATTGAGTCACAAATAACAGGTGGCGGACTAGCTCTACATCATTTCGATGATTGCCATTTCTGCATTGTCACCCCGACGTGGCACTGTTCGTACAACGCGAGTATAACCACCTTGGCGACTACCGTAGCGTTCGGGTGCTGCTTCAAACAAAGAGTGAACTAGATCTTTGTCATAAATATAACCCAGAGCGATACGACGGTCTGAAAGAGTGCCAGATTTGGCTAATGTCACCATTCTCTCAACTTCTGGGCGCATTGCTTTCGCTTTGACCAGAGTTGTGGTGATGCGACCGTGGCGAATCAGTTCGGTTGTCAATGACCGTAACAGGGCTTTCCGTTGGTCGGCTGGTTTGCCCAGCTTTGCCACGCGACAACGATGACGCATTGTGTTTCTCCTTTTTTTTACTAGTGTGGACTAACCGTCACTTTCGATCTACCGTTGGGGCATACCGAAAGTGACTGGTGTTGGTGCAACCTTTCCTTAACAGGAGCGGTGCAAATTATGTCGATCGATCTACCGTTGGGGCAGACCGAAAGTGACTGGTGTTGGTGCAACCTCTCCTCAACAGGAGCGGTGCAAATTATGTCGATCAAACTACCTTTGGGGCATAGCGAAAGTTACTAACATCTGTTGACGCTGATAACCTGCCCCGATCTCCTCAGACTTTCACTGATTTATCGTGGGGTAGTTTGATCCCCAGTCGTTTTTCGAGGGCTTCGATGACCTCCTCTGCTGATTTGAGACCGAAGTTCTTGATTTCCAAGAGATCTTCTTGGGTATAACCCATCAAATCGGAAACAGAATTAATCTGTGCCCGTTTCAAGCAGTTGTATGCTCTGACTGAAAGATTTAACTCTTCGATCGGAATTTGATTGGAAGGATCTTCTTCATCTTGATACTCTGGCTGGAAGGATTCCAAGCTGATGTCCTTGAGCGGATTGAGCAGATCGACCAAAATTTTGGCGGACTCACTCAGTGCTTCTTGGGGTGTCAGACTACCATTTGTCCAAATTTCGAGGATCAATCGATCTTTTTCAACTGCACCATCGATCCGCACATCTTCAGTGCTGTAATTAACCTGCGTAACAGGCATAAATACAGCGTCGATTTGGAGCAGATCCATTGCTAGACCTTGTTCGCGGAACTTGTCTACCGATCGATAGCCTTTTCCGCGCTCGATCCGAAACTCCATTTCCAATTTGCCACCCTCAGCGACGGTAGCAACATATTGGTTGGGATCGACAACTTCTACTTCAGAAGGTAACTCAAAATCAGCAGTTGTAACTTCGGCTGGCCCTGTCACATTCAATCGCCCGATCTGCGGTTGAGATGTGTAACTTTTGAGCTTGACTTCTTTCATGTTCAACAGAAGTTCTAAAACATCCTGTCGGACACCAACTAAGCTAGCAAACTCATGGTTGACCGTGCCTGGTTTTACGCCAGTTTTTTCGTCTTTGATTAATCCAGCTACTCGTACCGCCGTAATTGCTGTCCCTTCTAAGTTGGACAACAGCACGCGTCGGAGCGAGTTACCGATAGTTGTACCTTGACCTCGATCGAGAGGCTCCAGGATAAACTTACTATATTGACTTTGATTTGACTCGGTCTTAGACTCGACACACTCGATCTGAAACTGCGCCACAGAGTGACCTCCCTACCCAGTTTGTACTTACATTTAAACTCTTTCGATCTGGCTATGGAGCCATATCATCTCTTTCTAACCTAACGACCCACAATTCATAATTACCGAATTTGGCAAATGCCAACATCGATCGTCCGAACTATAAATAATTAATCTAAACTCTCCGCCGTTTTGGTGGACGGCATCCATTGTGAGGAATTGGAGTAACGTCGCGAATTAGGGTAATTTCTAACCCTGCACCTTGGAGGGCACGAATCGCTGTCTCACGACCCGCACCAGGCCCACTGACCATTACTTCAAGTTGGCGCATCCCCTGATCCATTGCCCGCTTGCCAGCACTTTCAGCGGCTGTTTGAGCGGCAAAGGGGGTACCTTTTTTCGCGCCTTTGAATCCACTAGAGCCACTTGATGCCCATGAAATTACATCCCCACTAGCATCAGATATAGTGACGATCGTGTTGTTAAATGTTGACTGGATATAAGCTACACCGTTTGGAACATTGCGCTTTTGCTTTTTAGGGCCAGTCTTTTTACTAGGTTGTCGAGCCATGTCGGTCTATGTATTAGAAAATATCAATGAGGTGATCGATGAAACATCGGCTGCGGTCGATTGGGATTTGACTCGATTCATCATATTTAGGAAATATCAATGGATCGAAGGGTAAATCCGCTGTGGTCGGATTCGATGTACCAACGATTGGGCAAAGCCCACGCTTCGCGAACGATCCGCTAAATTGAAGTTGTGTTCGGTAGTATAATCGCCCACAATTTTTTCAGCAATTCTACGCTGATGTTGGTGATGACAGGAGTTCTAGACACAGTAATTGGCGAGGAGTAACGAGCCGATTATCTACCGTTAGGATTGGGAGACAAGATCGATCGCGACTAATCGCCAATTGGCTATTGCTAGGCTGCCACAACCATCGAACCATGTTATTTCTTGCCAGGAGCTTTTTTCTTCCCAGCGACGGTAGCGCGGCGACCGCGACGAGTACGCGCATTTGTACGTGTACGTTGACCGCGAACGGGTAATCCCATCCGGTGTCTCCGTCCCCGATATGAGCCAATGTCTACCAATCGCTTGATATTCATCGATTCCCAGCGACGTAAATCACCTTCGATCTGGTAATCGCCTTCTACCCGTTCCCGAAGGAGGGCAACGTCAGCCTCTGACAAATCCTTAACTCGCGTATCAGGATTTACACCTGTCTTTGCTAATACTTCTTTGGATCGGGTTAAGCCGATACCGAAGATGTATGTCAGACCTATCTCCACGCGTTTGTCGCGGGGGAGGTCAACACCTGCTATCCGTGCCACACTTGTTTCTCCACTATACTTTTCTCTGAATTTGGTCGATGATAAATGAAAATATTTGGTTGGGACTGAAGCAACTCGCCCACTCCATAGTTTTCATTCGATCGCCGTTGAATCTACGCTGGTGTCAATGACTAACTAGCAACCTGGACTAGTCATCTAACCTTGACGTTGTTTATGTTTCGGGACGATACAAATTACCATCACCCTGCCACGTCTACGAATGACGCGACACTTTTCACAAATCTTTTTGACAGACGCTCGGACTTTCATGTCAATTTAGTCAACACTGCAAGCTTAATATTATAACATTTTTCAATTAATTGTCAGTAGTAATTACGCGACAATTTGACTAGAGCCGACCCACTAGACGGGAAAAGCCGTAGAATTAGCTGCCAATCGGCAAATTTTAACTATTTTTTATTCCGCAGTCGGTAAGTAATTCGCCCTTTACTGAGATCGTAAGGGGTGAGTTCGCACTTAACTCGATCGCCAGGAAGAATTTTGATATAGTTACGACGAATTTTACCGGAGATATGGGCTAAAACATTAAACCCGTTATCCAGATCGACGCGAAACATGGCATTAGGCAGGGATTCTGTCACCGTGCCTTCCATTTCAATCAAATCTTGTTTAGACAATTAATATTTACCTCGAATTAGGATGATGGATGGTGAATGGTGGATGGTGGATCGTTAATTCCGACACTGCTACTTATATTTTAACAGGGCAAATGCTGTGCTGGAAAATCCCCTCCAAGGAGAGGTGGGTAGATCCCCGCATCACACTAAAAAATAACTAATCAACTAGTACTTCCAAATCCTGGGTGACTGCGGCTAATTCTCGATCGCCGTCAACACTGCGGAGAATGCCCTTGAGCTGGTAGTAATCGATCAGTGGTGCTGTTTGTTGTTCATACACCACCAACCGTCTGCGAATCACATCCTCGGTGTCATCGGGACGGTTTTGGATCGTGGCTCGGTTGAGCAATCGCTCTACCAATCTTTCCTGGGGGACATGCAGATCGATCGCGAGGTCATACTTCTGTCCAATTTCAGTGAGTAATCGATCGAGAAATTCTGCTTGGGCGACATTGCGCGGGAACCCATCTAGAATCCAACCCTTGCTAATGGCATCATCTTGGCTCAATCGTCCGCGAATCATGTCTAAAAGTAGCGAGTCAGGTACTAATTCGCCTTTATCCATATTGGACTTGGCTTTTAGACCTAAATCGGTCTGGGCTTTTACTTCAGCACGGAGGATATCTCCAGTGGAAATATGGGCAATGCCACAGGATTGGGCTAGTAGTTGCGCTTGGGTGCCTTTACCCGCACCTGGGGCACCAAGAAAGAGTAGTCTAGTCATGATTGAGGTATTAGGTATGAAGCTTTAGGTAATCAGAGTAGGAATTAGGCGATCGGTTTTAAAGGTTTTAGAGCGAAGATATTCTTGCCTAAAACCTAAAGCCTAAAGCCTAAAGCCTAATCCTTACTGTTGACCATACCTTCGTAACGTTGAGAGATTACTAGAGTTTGGACTTGTTTAGCAGTATCGATCGCAACACTGACTAAAATCAACAGGGAAGTTGCGCCAAAACCCTTGAAAGTACTGACTCCGAGACCACTTTCGATCGCTGTCGGTACAGTTGCGACAACACCCAAAAATACTGCGCCTAGCAGAGTGAGCCGAGAGAGGATCGCTTCGATATATCTACTCGTAGCCACTCCAGGGCGAACCCCTGGGATACTTGCACCCATTTTTTTGAGGTTTTGAGCCATGTCAACAGGGTTGACGACGAGGGAGCTGTAGAAGTAGCTAAAGAAGACGATCAGAACGACATAAAATGCGACATGTGCGGCGGTACCAGGAGCGAGGAAGTTCGCGATATTCACTACCACTTGACTTACTGAACTCAGATTGCCATCAGCACCAACATTCTTCCCTGCGAAGGAGGCTAAAGCACTAGGTAGAACTAATACAGAGGATGCAAAAATAATTGGCATCACCCCACCTTGGTTGAGTCGTAGAGGCAAATAGCTTGTGCGTTCGCGTTGAATTCTGCGTCCGACTTGACGACGAGCGGAGATAATCGGGATTCGGCGCGTTCCTTCTTGGACAAAGACGATACCTACAGTCATCACGACAAAGACGGCGAGTAGTGCTACTGTCCGAGTGACAATCGAGCTATCACCGCTTTGAGCGAGGTTGAATGTATCAGCCAGAGACTTAGGTAAAACAGCAACGATGTTCAAGAAGATTAATAATGATGCACCATTGCCAATGCCGCGTTCGGTAATTAGTTCCGAAATCCACATCACAAACATCGAACCAGCCGTTAAAGCCATAACTGTGCTAACAGTGAAGAAAATCCCTTCATTTCCAGGCAGTGCATAGCGTTGGAGCCAGAGTGCGATCCCAATACTTTGGGCGACACCCCAGCCTAATGCTACATAGCGAGTGATTTGGGAAATCTTGCGCCGTCCAGCTTCACCTTCTTCTTTTTGGAGTTTTTCCAGAGCGGGGAGAGCAGTTGTCATCAATTGAATGATGATCGAAGCATTAATATAAGGAATAATCCCTAAAGCAAAAATCCCGACTGTGGATAAGGCACCACCCGAAAAGATATCCAAAAAGCCGATGACTGGGCTGTTTTTAATATCGTTAGCGAAAGCTAGTCGATCGATCCCAGGGATGGGAATAAAAGTACCTAACCGCGCTAAAATCAGCAAACCGAGGGTAACAAAAATCCGACCTCTCAAACCAGCCGCTTGAGCCATCTGTACGAATGTCTCTTGGGCTGATGGTGCTTTTTCTCTACTAGCGTCCATCTAAAATTACCTCGGCAAATTTATTTAATGTCAAGACTGAAATAATCTCAAGAACTGTGACCTTTATGAGTTTCAGTATACAATTTTCAAGTTAATTCTGGGGTTATTAAAAAAGAATCCAGCAGTACCGCTCTAGTGTGAGCGGCACTGCTGGATTCAATCTAGTTTTTCGATTGCGACAATTCATTAGATGAAGACATCTTAAATTACTTCGCAAGTACCACCAGCGGCTTCAATTTTGGTTCTCGCGCCAGTTGTGAATGCTGCTGCTTTACAGTTGAGCGCGACAGTGAGTTCGCCATCACCTAATAGTTTCAAGGGGCCATCATTAGTGGTGACGATTCCAGCAGTCATTAGTGATTTCAATGTAACTTCACTATTGGCTGGCAATTCAGATAGGCACCGAACGTTAATTACGGTGTAAAACTTCTGATTGATGAGCGGGAAGTGCTTTAATTTAGGCAACCGTCGATAGAGGGGCATTTGACCACCCTCAAATCCAGGGCGGGTGGGACTACCGGAACGGGACTTTTGACCCCGCATCCCGAAACCGCCGCTGGCACCTTGTCCGGCAGCGATACCGCGGCCAACGCGGCGTTTGCGATGTTTAGAACCCGCTTTGGGTTTTAGATCTGTTAATCTCATGTTGTTGTAGAGGGTAGAGGGTAGAGGGTAGAGGGTAGGGGGATAGTGGGAGGGGTAGAAGGTAGATTTCAGACGCTTGCGTCATTTCAGTCCCTACTCTCTACCCTCTACCCTCTACTCCCTATTAAGCGAATAGGTCTGCGACTGTCAAGCCGCGATCTTCAGCGACTTGATTGAAGCTGCGAAGGGTTTTGAGAGCGTTGACTGCGGCGCGGGCGTTGTTTAGGGGATTGCCCGAACCGAGTTGTTTCGCGAGGATGTTTTTGACTCCTGCGAGTTCTAATACAGTACGGACGGCTCCACCAGCAATTACTCCGGTACCAGGAGCCGCAGGGCGCATCATTACATTAGCACCACCGCCACCACCGACAATCGGATGGGGAATTGTATTGGATTTGGTTAAAGGAATGGTAATTAGATGTTTTTTACCATCAGCTACGCCCTTGCGGACTGCACCGATAACGTCGCTGGCTTTACCAACGCCTACACCAACTTCACCTTTTTCATTGCCAATCACGACGATGGCGCGG
>NZ_JBGSQZ010000126.1:0-1663 GCF_041737865.1 Chamaesiphon sp. | reverse complement strand
GACTGATGCACTTATTACACCACCTTGATTTGCTTAACCTCATTATCTCAAGATTGCAGTCACTTTGCTTATATTTTTGTCAAATTCCTCAATCCTCTTACTAGTACATAAGATTTATTTCTGCAAGCCAAATAAAAAGTGGGATGCTCCCCTCTTCGTGCAGTCTCCTCTGGGGTTAATTCGGGTAACTGGTATTTGCCTGAAGATATTGAATCAGCAGTCGGGCTATTCGCTGGTGGCAAAACTTCTGCTTTCGCAGTAACTGTTTCTACCTGCTCGTTTCTAGTTGGAGACACCACAATGAGCTTCCCGTCCTCCGTTAACTCCTTGTAGTTTTAGGTAACTGGTGGGGGAAAGGGGAAAGGGGAATCATGATTGACAAAGTAATGCAATTGCATTACTTTAAGGTTAGAGTTTACCCTACAAGTTGATAAGTTGCTATGGCTACACCATCAAACCCCTGCTCGGAATCTACTTTAACCGATCGCTATCAGACTACCGTTCCCGATTCCATTCGCAAAGTACTAGGATTGAACAAGCGCGATCGCATCTCCTATACTATAGGGTCTGACGGGCAAGTCACGATCGCGCGGGCGGAGGATAAAAATAACGATCCGCTGTTGGGACAGTTTCTAAATTTTCTAGCTACAGATATCCAAGCCAATCCCCAGCATGTGCGACAGGTTAGTTCCGATTTGGTCGATCGGATTCGATCTTTAGTTGATAATGTCGATCTCGATCTGGATGCACAACTAGCGGCTGAAGATGAATGAGTGAATCCGAACCGCAGCCGCTAATAATTAATGAATGGACTATATTTGCTCACGATCTGTTTCTCTCACATGTTGAAGAATTGTTAACCCAAGTTGCAAATCTGCGGCTGAAATATCCACAGGACTATCGTAAGAAAAATGCTTTTAAGCGGTTATCCGCAATAACCAAGCTAGCCTTTGATGTTATTCCTCAAGCTCCTACTTTACCAGTATATCGACAGGGTGCGACGCTGGGAGACGCTTGCAAACATTGGTTTAGGGCTAAGTTTTTTCAGCAGTATCGGTTGTTTTTTCGATTTCATCAAGAGAGTAGAATTATCGTCTATGCCTGGGTTAATGATGAAGATACAAAACGCGCTTATGATAGTAATACCGATGCCTATCTAGTTTTTAAGAAGATGCTGGATCGCGGTCATCCTGCAGATGAATGGGATGAATTACTCGCAGCAGCAAAAGTTGAAGTCGAGCGTCTAGATAAATTTAATCTAGAAATTTAATGGTTTTAATACTTTAGTCCATCCCAATGAATGTATCAAGTGATTAAACATTAGAAGAGGTCGAGATCGCAATTTATGCCCTATAGCAGCGTCACGATTCGGCAGAGCCGACGCTTCGCGAACGCTCAAGTTAAGCGGCAATTTCAAATCGAGGTAGTCACGGAGCCGTTCTTTCGCGCTCTACCGACACTTACGCCTGGTGAGTGGTTAACTACTCTATTGGCAAAGTCAGCTCCGCTGGCTGTGACATTGGCAGGGTGGTTTCATACAAGGAAAGAAAAAACATCATCAACTTGGTTAGCCCACAAACGTAAAGCTTGAGGAACAGTCCGAATACCAGCACGACGGACTAAAGTGACAATCCAAGTAAAGAAAATAGCCCAATTGACGGGA
>NZ_JBGSQZ010000264.1:0-4104 GCF_041737865.1 Chamaesiphon sp. | reverse complement strand
TCAAGGGTGTCTGTTCTACAAATTTTTCAAAGATGTCACTAATCATCTTTAATTCCCTCTCTGCTTAGGTTTTTAGCTTTTGAATAAAATTATACTCGGCTTTTTGCCCCATAGTACAACAGCTCACCTTAACAGGGGTAGTATCGGGAACTCAAGTTAGATTGCGACAGGATTAGTCGGGCTAGTTTTGAAAGGTAGCTACACGCCTCCGCCAGAACTGAGTTTTCAGGATAGTTTGGCTCTATTCCCCGATTCAGAGTTGCAGTCTTATTTGAGTCAGGAATATACTCTGCAATGTCGGCCCTTATGTTATGGGGACTCCCCTACTTGGGAGGAAATAGTTGGTTGTTTTGAATCCTATCGCGCTTGGCTGTAATGAGGAGTAATTATGGTTGAGATCGTTATTCAAAAAATAGTTCCTGTCTCCGTTCCCGTCATTGCTGCGGATAATCTCTGGGCGGAGTTTGGGCAGTTAAAGATTGCCGATAGCACTAGGAAGCAGTATGTTAAGGCGATCGAGCATTTCTGTCAGTTTGCTAACAACGGCTCTGCGAACCCAGAGACGATCTCGGAATTTCTGGCACTCGATCGATATGCTGCAATTGAGATGGTATTAAGGTATCGTCGTCACTCGATCGATAAAAAATTGGCACCCAGCACGATTAATGTCCGGTTGGCGGCGATTAAGAGTTTGGTGGACATGGCGCGGAAGCTGGGTAAAACCACGATCGATCTCACCGATATCGAGAGCATCCCCATTGAAAGCTATCGCGATACTAGGGGGATTTCTGTCGAACAGTTTAAATCGATGTTGGAGGAAATCGATCCTAGTACGCCCATCGGGGTGAGGGATTATGCGATTATGCTGTTGTTCTGGGGGAATGCGCTCCGCCGGGGGGAAATTGCCAGTGCGAATATCGAGGATTTTTTACCCCAGCAGCAGAAGTTGATGATTTTGGGGAAGGGGAAACGAGTGAAGGTGGCGATCGATCTTAGCGATCGCGTGAGTTATGCTCTGGAGGAGTGGCTGAATTTTCATCCGTGCAATGTGCCAGGACAGCCGCTGTCTTGTCGCACACAACCTAGAGCGGCGCATCGAACGGGAGGTTCCCTCCCGTTTGTGTGCGACAAGACAGGAAACCAAAGAGTCGATGCGCCGCTGATTACTTCCTTGAGCCACAATTGTTATGGGGCGAGGATTGCTGGGGATAGTATCTATCGGATCGTGCAGGGGTATGCGGAGGCTGCGGGAATCGAGCGGCGGGTGTCGCCTCATCGATTGCGGCATAGTTCGATTACGGCGTTTTTGGATGCTAGTGGGGGTAATCTGCGGGCGGCGCAAGCGTTGAGTCGGCATAGCAATCAGAATACTTTGACTCTGTACGATGATAATCGACGGCAGCAACAAAAAGGTGCTTCTGGGATGCTGGAGGATTTGTTGGCGGGGAATGAGCGGCTGTCGTGAGATGGTCGCTTAATTCAACAATTCTGCGTTCCCCCCGTTTAGCGCGACAATACACAACCGCTGGCTAACCGAAACGTATTGACGGGCGATCGTCATCTCGCAGGTAATCTGAGAAATTGCTGAGATTTAACTGAGCAAAGTTTCAGCATAAATTCAGGAAATCGATCGACTAAGTTCAGAGAGCTTTCAGTGGTGGCTGCGATAGTTAAATCAGTGAATCAGTTGGGTTCATCTGAAACACACTAGATCGATATTTAGCAGGATACTCTCATGAAATTAACTTCTTTGGTTACAAGTGTTGTATTGTTGGGCTTAGTTACTGTCGGTCATGTTACACCAGGAACTTTCACTCCATCGTTGGCGTAGCCTACCGTAGGTAATCGGCATAGTTGCTAGTGCCGCTGAAGGCCCCTCCGTCCAAGAAAAAATCAGTTTAATTACTAAAAATAAGGGTCAGATTGGCGGTGGCGACCAGCTACGTCGGTTTTTTTATGGTGATTTAGAACCACTAGGAGTTCAACCTGGTGGAGCAGGAATGGTCGTGAATTTATATAACAAAGCCAATAATGTCACTTTCTCCTATTGCGCTACTTACGATGTGGTAGTTGCTGTTAAAAAAGGTAGAATAGCTACGTTCCAAGCAAGTGAAGTTAAATAATAGCCTAGTTTTCTAGATTGCAGTTATTAGGATAAGTACGGTGTATTTAGAGGGCAAATATAAAAGTAATTTACCTTTATATCTTGCCTCTTCAAGTTTGTTAAAAATTAAGCTTATCATTTAGAATTACTGCAATAATTAATGATTAATTATTAATTATTAATTATAAATTAATTAAAAGAGGTTTTCATGGATAGAGATACGATCTTATTGCTACATCCATTCATTGCTGTGATTGTGGTATTTCCGCTCCTTGGTATAGTGATGAATCGTGCGCTCCAAACTCGTCAGCGACGGTTGCAGGTATCAACTGGAGCCAAAAGTGCAATTCCGCCCAGTGCTGGCCCCGAACATGCTCAACTAGGTCGGTGGCTGACTGGTTCGGTGGTGGGTATCGTCCTAATTGCATTTGCAGTCGATGTGTTCGGCCATATTGTAGACAAACAAGTGTGGGTGAAAAATCCATTCCAGGTGATCTTAATTAGCCTGGTTTTTATAGCGGCGATCGCATCGTTAGCCGTACTTTACCGTGCGAAAACCAGACTCTGGCGGGGTGTATTTGCCATCCTTACCAGTGTTGCGCTGATTGTGCTGGGCAGTCAGGATGGTATTTATCGTAATGATGCCCAATGGTACATTTCTCATTACTATTACGGTATTGCTGCGGCATTAATGATGATTTTTTCTTTAGCAATCGTCAGAGAGATCTATCAGGATCGTACTCATCGGTGGCGAAATATTCATATTGTTTTAAATTCGATCGCACTCATCCTCTTCATCGGGCAAGCTTTTACTGGAGTTAAGTCATTGCTAGAAATTCCCCTAGTTTGGCAGAAGCCCTATGTCGGAAAGCTTTACGAGCAACAATGTGACAAACAGCCCTGTACCGTTCAGTCAGCTCCATCTTTGAAAATGCTCAAATAACCGCCCAAGCACGGATAATTAGTGAATGGGCATCACGAACGCGATGAAGGAAAAAACAGATGACAGCACAACATATCCTGTTGGTTGAAGATGAAATCAAACTCGCCCGATTTATCGAATTGGAATTGGAAAGCGAAGGTTATCGCGTCACTGTGGCACATGATGGGATGTCGGGACTATCGTTGGCGCGAGAGTCAGAGCCAGATTTGGCGATTTTGGATTGGATGATGCCCGGTTTGACTGGGGTAGAACTTTGTCGGCGACTGCGAGCGACGGGAATTAAGATTCCGGTGATTTTGCTGACGGCTAAAGATGAAGTCGGAGATCGGGTGACAGGTTTAGATGCTGGAGCCGATGATTATTTGGTCAAACCGTTTAGTATTGAGGAATTATTAGCTAGAATCCGCGCTCATCTGCGGCGCACCCAGGATACGGATACAGATTTGTTGCAGTTTGAAGATCTGAGCCTCAATCGCCGTACTCGTGAAGTCCATCGGGGGCAAAGATCGATCGACTTAACCGCAAAGGAGTTCGATCTCCTGCAATACCTCATGAGTCATCCGCGCCAGGTATTTACTAGAGAGCAAATTCTTGAAAATATTTGGGGGTATGATTTTCTGGGAGATTCAAATATTATTGAGGTCTACGTTCGCTATCTGCGATTGAAGTTGGAGCAGGAAAGTGAGAAGCGATTGATTCATACTGCACGCGGAGTCGGTTACTCGTTGCGGGAGTAGTGTGTTGGGCTATGTCCCCTCTGTCATTCGTTCTGATACGATGTATGCTATCCCTACTGGCTCATTGTCGTAATCGGTTAACCAGATGTCTTGGGTTTCATTTCGATCGCTGAAGTGTCGAGCGAGCATTTGAGCGAGATTGTCTGTTTGGCTTGGCTTGATCGGGTGCGAACGACTAGTAGACCAATCCTAAATATAATCTGTGGACAAAAAAGATAGCAAAACTGTAAAATAGTATTTTATCTAATATGCCAAACCCACTGCAATATATTGAAAAGCATCCAGATCGAGCCAAGGAAATTATAGGTATTGAGTATGAG
>NZ_JBGSQZ010000088.1:0-5629 GCF_041737865.1 Chamaesiphon sp. | reverse complement strand
ACTGCAAGGGTTCTCGGCGGATAATTTTAGAAATCGATCGAGAACCTCAAGATTTGCAAGTTGTGTGGCGGCTAGATTCGATCGCTAGACTTATTCAGCAAGCCCTACTTAGTCATGCTTTTGTCACCTTAACAGGGGTAGGCTAAAGATATAAAAATATCGATAATGCGATGCCAGTTACATTAATTAGTTAAATTGACACTAATGTGTTAACAGTGACAAATAATTAGTTAATGTACATGAACCCTTGCAAAAGCAAATTTTAATTGTTCAGATGCGGATAAAAGGACTTGAACCTTCACTTCTTGCGAAACCAGAACCTAAATCTGGCGCGTCTACCAATTCCGCCATATCCGCAGACAACGTTCTAAATCATAGCATGAGTAATCGATAAAACCAAGTAGTTGATGGTGATTCTCTGGCACAGGGAATCGCCAACGGCAGTTGACCTTTGTTTCGCAGGAGGTCTAATGATTAAATAAATTCTCTAAACTAGCAGCTACTACCTGACAATCTGAGTCCTGTCGGAGTTCGATTAACGCTGACTGTGCTTGGGGTTCGTCAAATTTTTGGAGCGCGTAGGCAACTCTAGTCCGTACTCTGGGAGATGTCGATCGAGCTTGGCTGAGTAATTGCACCAAAATAGCTTGATGGTGGCTCGATCCAACCAGCGAACCCAAAGAATCGATCGCCGCTTCTCGGACAGTCAGATCTTCACCGTCTAGAGCTGCGGTGCAGACTTCAATTAATTGTTCGGGACAATCCAACTCTTCCAAAGCCGCCAGGATACTGCGGCGCACCAACCAATGCTCATCTTGACAAAACACTAAAACTAGGTGAGAAATTGACACCTTGCCAAATAGAGAGAGCGAATTAGCCGCTTCAGCGCGGACATTGGGGGTATCATCAAACTTAGTCATTTCCAGCAGTGCGGCAAAAGATGTTGCTATTCTTTGTGTGCCCAAGCCTCTGGCGACAAACGATCGCACTAAAAATTCGGGATCTTTGAGAGTCGCAATCAGGATCGGGACAGCAATTTCAGGATCGTAGGCTTTGAGAGCCGAAATCGCTTTGAGGCGATATTGAAAATTAGGATTAGCTAACGCAACTTCAATTTCAGTTAATTCCATCACAACACTCTAGAGAACTTTCTTCACTCTAATCAAAAGCTGCACAACTTGGTGACACGATCTGCGAAGATTTAGTTTAGTAGCCAAAATCGTCAAATTAATTTTGGGGGGGTTATTATGATAGGCATCTCAAACCCGATCCGCTACTTCCCAGCTACCCCCTAATTTAAAGAAATGACTGAATCCGATTTAACGACTCCACAAGAAGTTACGGCGATCGAACTCGAAGAGATCGTCACCGAACTTCAGAAATATCGCGATCGATTGGTGCATGACACCACCGAAGCAATCCACAAAGCCAGACTACCCAAAGCCAAAGCCATCTCCCAAATGGAACCCGAAATAGCCCGAATTGATGCGATGATCCAAGAGCTGCAAGATCGTCATGCGGCACTACTCGCTAGTAACTGAATTAGTCGATGGTGGATGGTGAATGGTGATGTTTATTTCTTGAGTGGGAAGGGAGTAAGCTCCCGATGTTAGTTATGAAATCTGAAGATATGCCAGTAGTGACGATCGATCCTGCTCACAGCGATGCCCTGATGCGCTCGGTCACTGAAAGCATCGATCTCGATACCTTCGATGCTGATGATGTTACATTACTCAAACAAATGGTTGAGTGTTTGGGAGACTCACGCGGTTTAGTCCGGCTGAGATTTGCCCAAACATTGGGCGATATCGGCACAACTGCTACTCCATTATTGGTAGATGCCCTCTTACACCATCCCAATCCAGTCGTCCGCCGTGCTGCTGGCAAAACGCTGGCTTTGATTATGGACTCAACGACTGTCCCCAGCTTACTTTACGCTCTGCTCAATGATGAAGATACGGTAGTTAAAGGCTCTGCGGTTGGGGCGATGGCAAAGATGGGTGCAGCCTCAGTACCAGCATTGCTCGATATCTTAGCCGATCCGCACCGCTCGGAGAGTACAAAAGGTCATGCGGCTTGGGCGTTGGGTTTTATTGGGGCTGAAGCTGCACCCTTTTTGGAGGATGCGATCTCCTCTGATTCGATCGATGTTCGTTGTGCAGTGGTAAATGCGATCGCCCATTTAGTTCAAGAGCGAGGGGATGAGACAGCCGCACAACTACTGATCCAAACTCTCAGCGATCCCGATCCAAATGTGCGATCGGAAACAGCATCCGCGATCGGTAAAATGGCATATTTACCAGCATTACCCCATCTGATTACCGCATTAAGCGATCCTGATGGTGAAGTTCGGCGTACAGCCGCAGTATCTCTGGGCAAATTGGGCGATCGATCGGCGATCCCACATCTCCAAGCTCTCCTCACCGATAAACTCGAACCAGTCAGGATTCTCGCCAAACTAGCAATCTCCAAAATCGAAAATTGGGAACAAGATTTTAGGGATTAGGCTTTAGGCTTTAGGTTTTAACTATCAACTGTCTACTGTCTACCCATTACCAAAAAATCATGAAATCTCAATGGGAGTGCGTCCTCGAAAATCTGGGTGAATGGGTAGGTTCCTTTACCACTGTCACTGCTGAAGGGGAACCTGTAGATGATATCCCCAGTGTCATCAAACTCGCAGGTGTCGGCGATAACCAAGCAGTCCATCTGGTTTTAACCCGCTTTTATCCGCTCCCAAATAGTACCGAACGTTATTCCAAACAAGTTGTCTGGGATTTCAGCACTCCCCCAGGTATCGGCGCAATTTATTTCGAGACGGGCGCATTTAGTTCGGGCGCACTAACGGTGACTGCGGGCGTCAAAACGATCGCCGAATTCTCGCTGATAGAGATAGATAGCCGCTTTCGGATGATTCAAACGTTCGATCCAAACCAAAGACTAGATCGAGTCACCTTTATTCAAGAACATCGCCAAGAAACAACCACACCAGAACGTCCCCATTTAAATATTTCAGACTTATTAGGTACCTGGAAAGGTACTGTAACCACATTGGATGCCAATTCTGAATCGCCGATCGTCACTAATACAGCATCTACATTCGTAACTCACGATCTGGGTTATCGGCTAGTAAGAGATGATGACTCGGTGCTCATGCTCATAGGCTCTGCCAACGACTTGACAGTTACTAACCAACTGCTACGATTTTCTGAGGCAGATAGTCAGTCTTATCAAATGCTGCTCCTCCCTGATGGTGGCTACACTACTACACCCACCCAGATTCGGCTAGGATGCCCCTTTTACCTAGAACTTGGTTGGGTGTATGCACCAGGAAAGCGGCAGCGGTTGGTGCGTCGATATGACAGCACTGGGAAGTGGTGCAGTGCAACATTTATTAGTGAACAGATCGATCGTGGCAAGTCAGCAATTTAGTTACATCGGGACTGAACTTCACAAAGCTGATAAGTACAAATACCCACGGCTCTAAGCTTTATCTGGTAAACGATTCAGTTCTTTGATGATTTCGCTGTAGTAATTGGTCATTGTGGTAAAAAGTGGGTAATATAAAGAAAAGATTAAATTTTTTAGCGAGAACGATTATTCAAAATATTACCGTCAACCCCCATGTAGTCCGTCTCCTCTGGAAGGCGGTGTCGGAAATCAACTACCAATCGCTGCTTTCGCTTCCAGATCGAGATCTGTCCAAAGTTATCACCGAAAAAGTTCGAGATAGCGTCATCCTCGATTCCCAAGAGTCCCAGAAACTAGATGCTTATTTAGCATCCAAGCTTTTACTCATCAGAGATCTCGCTGATGCTGTTTAGGTATTTGGTGCCAATACATGCTTTCAGGGACAATCGATCGATTGTCCCTGATGTGTTCTACCTAATTTCTCTTTAAGCCTTGACATTAGCTTTGACTTTTGGTTGGACAAAATAATCACCTCGATCGTCAACGCCAATTTGTCCTAAAGATTCATCACCTGTAATCAATCTCGCCCCACGTTTGCGAGTGAAATAACTCCACGTCCATTGAATAAATACCACCAATTTACTATCAAATTCAATCAGATAGTAAATGTGGACGAATACCCAAATCAACCAAGCAAAGAAGCCAGACATTTTCACCTTACCAAAATCGGCTACCGCTGAATGTCTGCCAATAACTGATAAGCTTCCAGCATCATAATACTCAAAAGCTGGTAAACTTTCGCCTTCAAGTCGCTTGACGATCGAGTCAGCGACATATTTACCTTCTTGAGTCGCTACAGGTGCCACCCCTGCTAGAGGTTTCCCGTCTGGCTTGGTGAAGTTAGCCAGATCGCCAATGACAAAAACCTGCGGATAGCCCTTGATGCTCAAGTCAGACTCAACCATTACTCTCCCGACTCGATCGAGTTCGACTCCGGTATGTGCTGCTAAAATCTTACCCATCGCCGAAGCTTTTACTCCTGCCGCCCACAACACTGTTCTGGCTGATAATTGCTCCGTATTCTCGCCCTGACGGATGGTAACAACGTTATCTTCTATATTTGTCACTAATGCCTTTGTCTGCACCTTCACGCCCAATTTAACCAAGGATGCTTCCGCTTTTACAGACAGTTCGGGCGGGTAGGGTGGTAAAACGCGATCCATCCCTTCGACTAGCACTACCGTGGCTTCGGACGTATCGATATTGCGGAAATCTTTTTTGAGGGTGCTGTAAGCCAATTCAGCGATCGCCCCAGCTAATTCTACTCCAGTTGGGCCGCCACCGACGATAACAAAGGTCAGCCAAGCGCGGCGTTTTTCTATGTCGGTTTCTTTTTCGGCTGCTTCAAATGCCATGAAAATCCGGCGGCGCATTTCGATCAGTCTGGATCGGTCAACTGATAGTATTATTACCCAAATTATTTAGTCAGTATTTACCGCCTAGTCTGAGTTTTTTGAATCAAATCTCGATCGAGCGAGTAGCGGCGTTATTATTTCTAATCTTTGGCATTAAAGTGCTGTATTCAGCACAAAAGATGTCCGCACAGACAGATATAGAGGTAATGAATGAAGCCGAAGAAGCCATTGAAGATGGCGAACGCAAATTCAAACAGCGAAATACTACTTGGAAAATCTTTATTGAAAGCTGTGTATTGACATTTATTGCTGAATGGGGAGATCGCACCCAGTTTGCGACAATTACGCTAGCTGCATCCAAAGACTCGATCGGGGTAATGTTAGGTGGTATTCTCGGACATGCGATCTGTGCGCTGATTGCAGTTATTGGTGGGCGCGCGATCGCCAGTCATATCTCTGAGCGAACGATTACAATTATTGGCGGGATCTTATTTATTATTTTGGCGATTGTTTCGATCGCTTTTGGTAGTAAGTAAATACGTATGGCATTAATTAGATGATAAAATTGTCATCATTAGCAAGATTGGTATTAATCCACGCAACGCAAAAATTGAAGATATTAATCACTAATATAGCTACTCCCTTCCCGCTAGAAGACTATACTCCCTTCCCGCTCAAAGACTATAGATTAGCTTTTTCATTATGCCCTCTGCGCTCTTCACGCGCCTCTGCGGTCAAAAAAAAGATCTCTAACAGTAATAGGGTAAAAGTATTATCTATATTCTTCTGACGGGAAGGGAGTA
>NZ_JBGSQZ010000081.1:0-1836 GCF_041737865.1 Chamaesiphon sp. | reverse complement strand
AGTAATGATACTCTCTCAAACCTTTAGCCCTTGTCGGTTATGGACTAATTCAGAGAAGAAAATCCCAGAGGGGCAAAATAGTAGCATTCAGTTATAAATATGCTGATTCCCCCTTTTCGGGGATTAATACAAAAAACCCCACACTGGGAGACGATTACAAACATTGGTTTAGGGCTAAGTTTTTTCAGCAGTATCGATTGTTCTTTCGATTTCATCAGACAAGTAAAATTATCGTCTATGCTTGGGTTAATGACGAGGACACTAAACGCGCCTATGATAGTAATACCGATGCTTATCTAGTTTTCAAGAAGATGCTGGATCGCAGTTATCCTCCTGATAATTGGGATGAATTACTAGCAGCGGTAAAAGGTGAAATAGATCGCCTGGATAAAGTTAATCAGGAAATTTAATCATAGCATACAGCTTTACTTTAAAGTTGAATTTTTCCAATTGCCAGATCGATCCAAATTTTTACAGGGATTTTCCCACATATCCTCTAGCAATTCCAATTACTTTTATAAGTCTTATGGCGTATAGCAACTTTTCGTTAGCTCAGGTACAGCAGCAGTTTGAACTAAATGTTTTGCAAGGAACCTTTTTTGATGATGTCCCGCCACTTACTTCAAGCGGGTGGCTCAACGAATTTTTGGATCGCTCGGCTCCATTGGCAGCAACATTGGGAACGGAGAAAGTCAGATCGGAATTGATCGTCGCGCCACTATTATTTGAGTTGCGTGAATTGCTAGACCGACGCATCGGACTGTTCTCTGGAGTGGATTTTAATGTTGCTCCAGAGCTAGGATTAAATGGAACGTGCGATTTTTTATTGACCAGATCTCCGAATGAGTTGGTTATTCAAGCTCCAGCAATTATTTTGATTGAGGCTAAAAAAGGCGATCTCAATGTCGGGTGGGGTCAGTGTGCAGCAGAGATGGTTGCTGCCCAGAAGTTCAATCAAGCAGCTACTCAGGAAGTAGCAACTATTTATGGGAGTGTTACCACGGGTACACAGTGGCAGTTTCTCAAGCTGACGAGACAGGATTTAACGATCGATGTCACCGAATATTCACTCAATCCACTTGACAGAATTCTCGGTATTCTCAAGTGGATGGTCAATAGTCAAAGTTGAATTCCTCATACTTTTAACTAGAAATTTAGCCAATAAAATTTAAGCTAATGCTCTGAGTGTTAACGATCGAATCGTGCGAGAATCGCTCAAACATGTTACTTTTTATGCAAGAGATTTTCACCAACAAGATCCAAATTAATGGGCATTAAACTACCTGAAATTAAGATCGTTCGCACTACTCCCCCAAATCTCGTGGGTGGATCTGCTGCTGTAGAAGAGCCGTTGACTGTCAAACCAGTTGCGCCAGGTGTCTGGGATGAGTTTCTCCAACTGCAAATTTCCTCAGCCACGCGGAGATCCTATGCCGCAGGACTTAGAGACTTTTTCCGGCGGGAATTCCAAGTATCGGTTTCCCCAGAGACGATTGTAGCTTTCTTGCACTTGTCCGAACGGGAGGCGATAGCGAAGCGCTGCCTTGAGCAGGTCGGGTATGTCATTGCCTACCCTTGGACATTTGCTCGAAGCTCAATTGTCAGCGAGTACTGTAAATGCGCGGTTGGCGGCTTTGAAGTCGTTTGTGACTCATGCCGCCAAGCGCAAATTGTGTGCTTTTAGACTGGATGATATTGGGGTTTTTTGTATTAATCCCCGAAAAGGGGGAATCAGCATATTTATAACTGAATGCTACTATTTTGCCCCTCTGGGATTTTCTTCTCTGAATTAGTCCATAACCGACAAGGGCTAAAGGTTTGAGAGAGTATCATTAC
>NZ_JBGSQZ010000061.1:0-2405 GCF_041737865.1 Chamaesiphon sp. | reverse complement strand
ACTGCACGATATGACTGATACCGAAATTATTAACTCATACAATACTTTGTTGGAGCAACAACCTCATGCAAACTGCAATAGTTAAATATCAAATCGGATCTTACAGTGGAAAGATGAATGTCTTAGTAGATGAAAACAATCCAAAGGATGGTGTCATTGAAAAAGCAAACGCTTTTGTCTGAATGAAGTCCAACTATAGATTCATAGCTAATCCAAGCACACCATAAGCTGTCAGCGCGTTAACGTGCTGGCAGTTTTGTTTATCCTCCAAACCAAAAATTATGTCTAGAACCAAACAAGTAGATTGGGCAATCTGCCGGAATTTACCTACTCGAATCTATCGCAATCTTTTAAACCACAAAATGAGCTTACAACAGCAAATTAATAAAAGCTGGTTAGTCATCGGTCATGTAACTGATGTAGTCATTAAGTTGCCTCAATTCTATGTCTCCGAGCCAGGACGACAAAGAGTGATTGCGAGCGATCGAAAGAATGTCCACGCCTATTCGATCGGAATTTTACTCGATCCTTCCTCCGTATCGATTCCCCATGCCGAGCTTCGAGAAATTTATTATTGCCCGTATTCTCAGCCTTACTTTACTTGGAAAGATAGCAATGAGCGTTTATCATCTGCTCACTTCTTAGTTGTAAGTGATAACCGAGTATTTTGCACTGTCGATCGCCAACAACCTCAACTATCTCTATTCTAACCATGCAGCACTTCTACAGCGGCTGGCATCAAATTAATAGCGGGAAAAGTGGTACTAAGCACTTTCCCCGCTGCTTAGTTTCTGCCCCTAGATTGCAATCGCGTCGCAGTTTATTCCCAATTCAAAACTGGATCTTAGACTGTGGTACATATTCAAGGTTCCATTCACACGGTCAACATTTACCGATCGATATCTATGCCACCCTTGTCAAAACTTGGCAGCATCACGGCTGCTTGGATGCTTGGGTGAGCCAAGATTGGTTGTGCCATCGATCGATCCTCAAAATCACGAACATGTCAATTTACCAGCATCAACAGTTGACTATAGATCGCTACGATCGACTTCTCGCTCACAATCTGCTAACTTACCTGATGCCAGTTTTACAAGGCGATCGACCGACCGCCTTGGCGGCGCGCTTCGCGTTCGACTATGTTTGCCATCTCGAAGATTATGGCAAGCGTCTAGCTCAGGGTCAATGGGTAGGAGTGGGCAACATCGCCCACCTGCCGCCACAGCAAATCGCCCAAATCTTACTTCAGATTAAGTCGGTACGCCCCGATCTGCGATTACATGGCTTCGGCATTAAGTCTCGCGCTCTAACAAAGCCACTGATTTGGGACTTGCTGTATTCTGCCGATAGTGCCGCTGCTGGGCTATCTCGTGGCAGGGGGAACATCAAATACTGCAACAGTAATAATCCTCTAACCGCCGTTGCTTATGCGGCTAATATCAGAGAGCCAAATCCAACGATTTTTCTACAAATAACTATTAGTAAATAGATAAATAGGAGAAATCGAAGTATATCTTGTCAAGCAATTCTTAACCATATACCGATGAATGCCAACAAATCATCGGTATATGGTTAGAGCGCGACCTCAATATGCGAAGCTTGCGCGCCGTCTTCGGCGGTCGCAGCAAAGCTTCAACTAAATGATGTTTAGTGGTGAAAATACCATGTACTTACCTGCTGTTGACGAAACCTTTACATCTATCCCTACGGATGTAGAAGAAATAATCGCACTCCAAGAACGTATCGACGATCTGAAATGGGAAAGAGCGTGTGAATTCGCACACGAAGAAGCTATGAAATGGCTTAACGAGCATAGCTTTTAGTTAAATGAGTGAGTAACCAATTGGTTACTCACTCATTTTTTCGGCACTAATCGATTTCAATACTCACTTTTTCTAACACTCATACTTATTGACGTTAGCACAGTCGTCTCATATCATTGAGGTATAATAAAACTTGCTGTAATATTCAGTATGCCCAGAAGAAAACAGAGATCGCCACAGAGAATCGAACTCGAACGTAGGATAGAAGCATTCCTGTATTGGAGTGTCTGTATCACGCTTCTGGTGCCAGGACTAATGCTTAGTGTCGTGTATTTTAATAAATCCATCACACACCACGATTTTATCTTTGCAGTCCGCCTCCAAACCATCTTATTCGCTACAGCTTTTTTCTGTTGCCCATTAACGCCGATACCGTCCTGGTTTCCATTAAAAATTTGGTACCGCTTCCTAGTCTTTGCAACTGGGCTTGTCGCTATAGAGTACCCCTGTTAAGGTGACAAAAGCATGACTAAGTAGGGCTTGCTGAATAAGTCTAGCGATCGAATCTAGCCGCCACACAACTTGCAAATCTTGAGGTTCTCGATCGATTTCTAAAATTATCCGCCGAGAACCCTTGCAGTG
>NZ_JBGSQZ010000051.1:0-7452 GCF_041737865.1 Chamaesiphon sp. | reverse complement strand
TGAGCGGCAGCTTGACGGTATTCACAAGGCGAAGGAGTTGGGTGTTCGCTTCGGTCGTAAACAGCTTTTGTCTGCTTCGCAGATCGCCCTTGCTTCATCTCAGACGGGCACAAGCTACTCTGATTAAAATTCTGATGAAAGGGTTTAGTCTTTCTAAGGCGAGTGTCTATCGTTACTTGAAGAAAACTGCTAGCCCTGGTATATAAATCTGCTTATTCCCCCTTTTGGAGGGTTTATGCAAAAAACCCCTGTTAAAGAATTGTGTATTTTAGTAATCGCAGTTATCCCTTATAATTCGAGCATACTAAGTAATGAAGATCCCTATTTACAAGCCGAACAAGTTTGGGCGATCGGTTCTGGCTCAGTTGAGTCTACGATTAAACAGATCGATCGACGAACTCAAATCTCTGGGGCACAGTGTAAATCTGAAAATACAGCACTTTCCTCAATTATGAAGTACAGTAGCAGCAGTTAGCAAACCAATTTCGCAAATGCAAAGGATTAATGAGCTGTAAAGCAACAGAAATTAAAATATCGACCATTTTAGTAGTCTTAGGAGAAAATGTTCTGATAAAAGCTTTAAGCTGTGACCACCAATGTTCAATTGGATTAAAATCCAGTGAGTAAGGAGATAGATTAACAACCCTAGCACCAACAGATTCAATAAGAGGAGTAATTGCGGTAAGATCGCCGAGAGGTTATCCATTATTACAACAGCACCTGACCATAATTGAGGTAATAACAACTTTTCAATAAATACGTGAAAAGCATTACTGTCCATTGAATTGTCTAATGTCATCACCGCCAAAACTTTACTTATACTAATAGCACCGATGACAGTAACTTTTTTACCGCGATAAAATGGTTTTAGATCGTAGACTCTACTTCCTTTTTCACTACGAGCATGGTGACGCATTAATCCGAGTAGTAAGCCAGTTTCATCCAAAAATACCATATTTTCAGGCTCTAGATCTCGGACTTCCCAGTATTCGCATCTGAGTAGCTGGACTCTATCTGTCGCAGCTTGGCTGCTCCTGACCGTTTTTTTTTACGACTTAAATTTAACTTTTGTAATCCTCTACACATCATGCTCTCACTCACTACTTGTTTGTGAGATTCTAGCCAGTATTCACAATATTCAGAAAGAGTTGCATCTGGATACTGTTCTACCAAGGCAGTAATCAAAGCGGAAGAACCTGCTAGCACCGCTTTTTTTCTTGTACCTTGCTTCCCAGGATTAACATGTCCTTCCTCTTTGTACTGCCTCAACATTTTTTGAACAAAAGCTTTGCCAACACCAAAGCTTACGGCTAATTTTCTAACAGAAATGTTTCCTGAGTAATAAGAATTAACTACTTTTTCTCTCAGATCGACAGCATATGGTTTCATAACAATGATTTATTTATCTTACACTACTGTACTTCATATTCATGGAAAGTGCTGTATTCCTCAAGTTCTAGCTCATCGCTGTGCCTACCTCAACGGATTAATTTGCGATCGCTAAATAAAAAGTGGGATGCTCCCAGTATTGAACAGGTTGAAATGCGACTTAAAACATTTTTTGAAACTCAACAATTGCAGACTCCAAGTCAAATTTCAAATACGATTCAACAGATCTATGACCTTATGCTATAATCTTCTGGCGGGAAGGGAGTAGTAGTCATCCCTTAGTCGATCGCCTCAATAATCTCACGAGGATTGACTTAAGTCATAATCAAATAACAATTATTTCTATCTCTACCGCGCAATTTAGAAGCTAAAAAGCCAGGTAAACCTCAAATCAGTTATCTGACAACTGCTGAACCAGAACTAAGAGAAATTGTGAGAGAAAATCACGATGCAACTTTAGTAGAGCTTTGTGAGATTTTTGCTCTAAATTCTAGATATTGTTTTTCTATTTCAAGAAAAGAAATCCAATTACTGTATACCCAACACCTAATTCTAGTATGCTGATAACTAGTACCTATTGACTGAAGACTGATATGGACTGGCAAGAGATTTCTGGGGGAGTGACGGCACCAAGAGGCTTTAGAGCGGCTGGGATTACAGCAGGGTTGAAAGCCTCTGGGTTGCCTGATTTGGCATTGATATTGTCCGATGTAGAAGCGATCGCGGCTGGAGTTTTTACCACTAGTCAGGTTCGAGCTGCTTGTGTCGAATATTGCCGTCAACAACTCGCTGTCAAACCTAGTGCCCGTGCTATTTTGTGTAACTCGGGACAGGCAAATGCAGCGACTGGCGAACAAGGTTGGGAAGATGCGAATTCCTGTGCGAATGCGCTTGCTAGTAGCTTGAGTATTGCCCCAGAAGCGATCTTACTGGCTTCAACGGGAGTAATTGGTCAACGCATCAAAATGGATGCCTTAATCGCCGGAATTCCCAGTTTGGTGGCGGCGGCTACAGATGAGGGCGGAGATACGGCTGCTAAGGCAATTATGACTACCGATCTGGTGAGTAAATCGATCGCGTTAGAAACAACAATTGGCGATCGCACAGTGCGGATTGGCGGGATGGCTAAGGGATCGGGAATGATTCACCCGAACATGGCTACCCTATTGGCTTTCGTCACCTGTGATGCAGCAGTATCCACGACGCTATGGCAACAAATGCTCAGTCGGGCTGCGGATAAGAGTTTTAACCAAATTACGGTTGATGGTGATACTAGTACCAATGACACACTGATTGCTTTGGCTAATGGGGAGTCGCGTACTCCGGCGATCGTCCAAGCTGGAGCGGAAGCTGATAAATTAGAAGCGATGCTGACTGCGGTGTGTCAGTATCTGGCTAAATCGATCGCACGGGATGGTGAGGGTGCTACATGTCTGATTGAAGTGCGGGTATCGGGTACTTTGAGCGATCGAGAGGCGCGGCAAATTGCCAGAGAAATCGCTGGCTCGTCCCTACTCAAAGCTGCAATTTTTGGACACGATCCCAATTGGGGCAGGATTGCGATGGCGGCGGGAAAGGCTGGTGTTCCCTTCGATCAGAATAATTTGGCTGTGCGATTGGGTGACATTCAACTCATGGCAAATGGGCAACCTTTGGCATTCGATCGAGTTGCTGCTAGTAATTATCTCAAGGCGGCAAGTCAGGGGGAATACATGAAAACAGATACTGTGTTAATTTCTGTAGCTGTCGGTAATGGTAGCGGCTCTGGAATTGCTTGGGGCTGCGATCTTAGTTATGACTATGTGAAAATTAATGCAGAATATACAACTTAGAGGCGATTGACAAAAGTTAGTCTTTTTGATGATTTTGGGATCTAATCAACGATCGTAATAGATATTATTTAGATTAAGCACTGTCTTAGTTCGATCGAGAAGATTAAATTATTAACTGTAGTTTTTATAACGGTTAAGATTCTCAAATTAATAATTAATCTTCTCTAACCCATAGTAGTATCATCTTAATAATTAAATTGAAATAGTTATGCTTGATTCTCTTTTAGAGAGGTTACGTCAACGATTGAGATCTGTAGACCGACAAACAATTGCTAGTACTGCGGCGATCGCAGGTATTGTCGCTATTGTGGGGAGTGGAGTTTATTATGCACCTTATCTAACAGTTAATAATATAAAAGGTGCAGCTACTAATCGGAATACTGATGCCTTGGTACAAGAAATTGATTTTCCAGAATTGCGAAGTAGTATCAAAGTAAATGTTAAAGCTCAGGTAATCAAACAGATAAATGGATCTTCTAGCTCGTCATCAATGACTCCAGAGCTAATTGAAAAAATGGTCAGCTCGATGGTGGATAAAATAATCACACCTGAAGGATTAGAACAATTAATGCTCGATCGAATACCTGAAGCCAAAATAGATTTAGGTCATCTCGATCGAGATATTGCTAAATCGGATATTAATATGGGCTATGAGTCACTCAATCGTTTTGTTGTTCATATTACTGATAAAACCGATCGATCTAAAGATGTCAGCTTGATTTTAAAGCGTGATGGAATAACGTGGAAACTAGCTGGTATCGATATTTCTAAAGTGTAAATGGGGAAATAGGAACTAGATAGTAAATCGAGGCTTTTGCTAGTACTTAATATCTAATCCTCTAGTTTTAATCGGAGGTGGACGAGATCTTCAAGCACGTGACGAATATGTAACTCAACTTGCTGTTTGCGCTCGGCTAAATCCTTTAACTGTTGATATCTAGCAATTGCCTGACTGACGCTCAAAATCTCAGCCATCGAACAAGGGCGCGTCCATAATTTGCCATATTCATCCAATCCACACAGGCGATAACCAGCTTGAGGATCGACAGCAGTTAGACCGATATCGACGCTAATATAAGGGGTCGCAATGGCTTCTCCGGTGATACCAATCTTGAATGTGCGGGATTCTAACCAAGCAGCTAAAACTGTCCCACTGGCGGCGATTTGAAGACTTTGTAGTTCGATGTTTTGCAATTCTTGCTGCCACTGAGTCACCATTTTATAAATTTCTTGGAGCATATGTGCTGCCAAAATTGGGTTAGCATCTTGACGGAGGTTGCTAAATTTTGGGACTTGAGCGGTGACTAATTGATTCGATTCAAAATTGCGATCTGTGGATATTGACATGTTCAATTTAGTTGATGGTTGGGCTTCGCGCCTGCGGAAGGGATCGGCGACGGACAGACAGCACATTGTAGCCGCTCAATTTAGATGCAATTAAGTCAGTAGGATTGGAATGGATAACAGCATAACTCGATTTTCGATGGCAGAAGCGACAGCAATGGATCGGCAACAACTTATTTTAGTGACAGGAGCAGCCCGCTGTGGGAAAAGTGAATGGGCGGAAACTCTGGCTAGCGAAAGTAACAAAGCTGTCACCTATGTTGCTACGGCAACTATAGATCCCACCGACCCTGAATGGCAAGCTAGGATCGTGCGTCATCAGCAGCGTCGCCCAGCTACATGGCAGACTAGAGCTGCGGTTGAAGATTTGGCAAGTACGATTTGTCAAGCTCAGTCTTTAGATTGCCTGTTGGTTGATTCTCTGGGTACTTGGGTGGCAAATTTACTCGATCGATCGGACGCTGAGTGGGAAATTTTGACTCAGGAGTTGTTAGATAAGTTGGCAATTAGTTTAGCCACCATAATTTTGGTAGCGGAAGAAACTGGTTGGGGTGTGGTACCAGCTTATCCCAGTGGGCGGTTGTTTCGTGACAGATTGGGAATGTTGACTCGTCGAGTTGGCTCGATTGCGAGTACAGTTTATCTAGTTACTGGTGGTCACGTTTTAAATTTGTCTCAACTAGGCACTAAAATCGATCGATAGCTGATGACGATAAACTCGATGGTGAGTGGATCGAAACGATCGCGGCGGAGGCAATCGTACCAGTTACTTAAAAGCCTAAATCCTGTTAAAATAAACGTAAAGCGTTAATCTCCAGACATCATCGCTCACAGCACCTCGTCCATGCCAACATCAATCCTCATTGACAAGAAAAAATTAGCCAAACCACCACTAGAGATTCACTATCTGGGCGATCGCGTATTGCGCCAGCCAGCTAAAAGAATTACTAATGTGGATGAAGAGCTGCGCCAAACAATCGTGGCTATGCTCCAAACTATGTATAGTTCTGATGGTATCGGTTTAGCAGCACCACAAGTAGGCATTCACAAGCAATTGATCGTCATCGACTGCGAATTGGATAAGCCAGAGGCTCCGCCACTAGTTTTGATTAACCCGACGATTAAAAAATACGGGAAAGCCCTCTGTAAAGACCAAGAAGGATGTCTGAGCATCCCTGGTGTCTATTTGGATGTCGAACGCCCAGAGACGATCGAGGTGGCGTACAAGGATGAATTTGGTCGTCCGCGCAGTCTCAAGGCTGACGGATTATTAGCGCGTGCAATTCAACATGAAATGGATCACCTGAGTGGTGTTTTATTCGTCGATCGAGTTGAAAATAAACTCGCTCTTACTGAGGAACTTCAGAAAAAAGGTTTTTCACTTCAACATGTCCAGCGTCTCAATCTCGGAGCATAATTTATAGTTCATGTACACTCCTCTAACTGGTATATGCTTGCTTGGTGCCTCAATTTCAGCGATTGCCGCAGTCGGCTCTGTATTTGAACTGACTTCTGGTACTCCAGAATGGGGCACGGCTGTTACAGGTAGCATTTTAGCTGCAAGCATTCCGTTGACAGTTTTTCTGTTTCTCACGGCTGTCAAAAATTCTCGCTAGTTAAATTAATTGATAATTGATAATTGATAATTGCGGACAGGCGATCGCGCGGAGGTTTCCGATCCATGGCTTGCACCAAGCAGATAATTGGGTTTTTAAGATGGGGATTGAGTATCTGCGACTAAAGGCGATCGATTCTAGAGCAATTCGTCCATCAACTGCATCACTTCAACAGCACCTGCTGATAATCGATCGAATGGCGAGAGGGTAATTTGGGCTGATAATATGCCTTTGAGTGCGATCAGTTTCAGACTATTTTCGGCATGGGCGATCGAGATCGGCACTGCTGCGGGAAGATACCCAATTGCCCCTAAATCTGACAGGAGTGCTCTTCTAACTTGTAAATCGCTATGAGTTAAGGCTTGAACCAATCGATCGCCATAAACAGTATCTTGGGTCAATTGGTACATCGATCGCAAGCCAGCATACTCAATCCGAGGAATCGGATGTTCGAGAAATGGTTGAATAAATGGTACTGTGGCAGTTGCACCCAGAGTACCCAAGGCTTCAAGGATTGCATCATATGGTTGAGAAAAATCTTCGCCCTGGGGCAGGAGTTTGCCGTCTCGAACAGATGCAGTCAAAAACTCAAGTAAATACGGAATACAGCTAGGATCTCCCAACATTTCTAGGGATTGCGCTGCTGCCTCACGTACATAGAAATCCGTACAACCCAGACATTCAATTAAAGCAGGAACAGCTTGGAGGTCATTTAATTTCCCCAAAGCCCTAGCTGCACTTCGTCGTAGTGGATAGCCACCTTCAGGGGTGCGATCTGCCTCATCTTTCAAGGCGACAATTAATCCAGCGACAGCCGCAGGATCGTTTACCCGAAATTTGCCCAACCACCACGCGGCGTATCCCCGCAAGCCTAAATCTTCACCATCGAGATTAGCGATCGCTTGTACGATCGTTAGTGGTTCTCCAGCTTGAATCGGCGATTCATCACTCATGATTATTAATTATTTAGTTTCTGCACCTACTCGCCCAAAAGGATAGATACACAGGAATCACTCCTATTTTACAGTTAATTCCAGCCAAAAAAATTCCCGAAGCCACTTCCCCTCGCTAACGCAATTGCTAACGGATGGAAATAACTTCGGGTATTGACACCAGCTTTCTAGCTCAGTGCGTTAATCGCATAATCGAGGTAAGAATTGGCTTCTACCGCAGCATCACCAGTCAAACCGTGGTTGGACTTGACGTACTTGAGAGCTTCGATATACCAGCTAGGAGACAAGTCAAAAGTCTTGTTGATTTCGGCCAAACCA
>NZ_JBGSQZ010000113.1:0-34620 GCF_041737865.1 Chamaesiphon sp. | reverse complement strand
GATCTGCCAGATTACACCAGTTGATTTTAGTGGCAAGATCGAGGTTCAGTCCGGCATTAATGGCTATCCTGACAATCAAGGCTTCGATCACTGGGAGCAACTAAATCGAGGCAAGATGGAGCAAGGAGCTTGGCTCCAGCTTCGCACCCGCACTTCGCAGATCGAACTCGGTATGGCGGCTAAAATGACTGCGATTGGCACCGATGCGATAACGCAAGTGACAAATCCGCTCGACTATCCCACCTTGAGGACTACATTTATCGCCACAGCAGGGCAGACCGTAGGTGTAGAGAAGGTCGTGACGCTGTTTACATCCCAGGATGTGGAACTACCAGTTCGGGTGGCTCAAGCTAAATTGGCTAGTCTGCCATCCTATCCGGTACTGCTTGAGGCGCATCAGCAAGCGTGGCAAGAATTTTGGCAGCAAAGCGATATCGAAATTGAGGGAGATACTCAAGCTCAGTTGGCGGTTCGCTACAACCTATTTCAACTCGTCATCGGTGCCTGTTCGCACATCATGGGTGAATGCACAGATAACAGTCGCGTCAGCGTTCCCGCCAAAACGCTGTCGGGCTTGGGCTATCGGGGGCACGTCTTTTGGGATACCGAAATATTTATCTTGCCCTTTTTCACTCTGACGCAACCCGATCTCGCCCGCAGCTTATTGAACTACCGCTATCACACCTTGGATGGAGCGCGGCGCAAAGCAGCAAATAGTGGGTATCAAGGAGCCATGTTTGCCTGGGAAAGTGCTGCCACTGGCGATGAGATGACACCCCGCTGGTCGATTTTGGAAGATCCTTATGCAGAAGCTACGCGGATTTGGTGCCGCGATCGCGAAATTCACATTAGTGCCGACATTGCCTATGCCGTCTGGCAATACTGGCACGTCACAGGTGATGATATTTGGCTGCGTGACTATGGATCTGAAATCATCCTCGACACTGCCATCTTCTGGATGAGTCGAGTCGAATGGAATGCCAGACACGAACGCTACGAACTCTGCGGAACGATCGGAGCCGATGAATACCACGAGCAGGTGAATAACAATGCGTACACCAATCGGATGGTGCAGTGGAATCTAGAAAAGGCAATTGCCGTCTATAAGTGGTTGCAGCATACTTTTCCAGATCGTGCTGCCGAACTAGCACAAAGGCTGAAACTTACGCCAGAGCTACTGATACGCTGCCACGAGATTGTCGCTCAGATCTACATCCCTAATGATGCCGACATCACGCCGATCGAGCAGTTTGACGGGTTTTTCCAACTCAAAGATATCAATTTAAGCGACTACGAACCGCGAGATCGATCGATTCAAGCTGTGCTGGGCATGAACGAAACGAATCAGACACAGGTACTCAAGCAGCCCGATGTGTTGATGCTCCTCTACCTGATGCGAGACACACCAGAATTCCCTGGCGATGTGCTCCAAAAGAACTGGGACTACTATGCACCCCGCACCGACAGCACCTATGGGTCGTCACTCTGTCCCGCCATTCACGCAATCCTCGCAGCAACCCTGGGTAAAACAGCAGATGCCTATAAACACTTTATGCAGGCAGCCACGGTCGATCTCGAAGATACTCGCGGTAATACCGCCGACGGCATTCACGCGGCTTCAGCAGGCGGTGTCTGGCAAGCAGTGGTATTCGGCTTCGGCGGCATTCAACTGACCGACAGCGGCCCTGTCGCGACTCCCCATCTCCCGCCCACTTGGACTCGCCTTAAATTTAAACTGAACTGGCACGGCACTTGGCACAGTTTCGATCTTTCGCCCTCAGTCGATCGAGTTCCTAACATTCAGGGCTTCATTTTCGATGTCGATGGGGTGTTGACGGACACTGCCGAATATCACTATCGGGCTTGGCAACAACTGGCTGATGAAGAAGGACTACCCTTTGACAGGCAGGCAAATGAAGCCTTACGCGGCGTAGCTCGCCGCGAATCGCTGATGCACATCGTCGGCGACAAGCAGTACCCCGAAGCCGCACTTCAGGAGATGATGGAGCGCAAAAATCGCTACTACCAGGAATCGATTCAAAGCATTACCCCCCAGGATATGTTTCCAGGAGCCATCGAGCTATTGCAAGAACTCAAACAAGCGGGAATTAAAATCGCGATCGGTTCTGCCAGCAAGAATGCCCGAACTGTCATCGAGAAATTAGGGATTGGTAATCTGGTGGATGCGATCGCTGATGGGGATAGCGTCACACGTCCCAAGCCCGCCCCAGATGTGTTTCTGTATGCTGCTAAACAGTTAGGACTCGATCCCGATCGCTGTGTGGTGGTTGAAGATGCCACTGTGGGGATTGAAGCCGCGATCGCTGGAGGAATGCGATCGATTGGGATCGGCCCTGCTACTCGCGTCGGAGCTGCCAATATCGTGCTACCCAATCTAGTCAGCGTTCGCCTCGTCGATCTCCAAACCCAATTTGGGCAAATACTTGAAGACAAGTAGCTCCAACAAAGTCGCCAGATGATTAAAAAGCTATTCTTATTACTTGTTTGTTTATTCGTAGTCGCGATTGGCTTCGGAGTGAGTCTACCCGTACTGCCTTTTTTCTTCAGGCATCTACATTCAGCAGCAGTTCCGCGTGAAACGATCGCGATTCATACTACCTTTTTAACTAGCATTTACGCCTTCGTGCAGTTAATTGCCTCACCGTTTTGGGGGCAATGGTCGGATCGAGTCGGCAGACGACCGTTAATCTTGCTCGGAATCGCTGGTTCCGCCGTCGCCCAACTCCTATTCGGGTTTGCCTCTTCCGTGGCAATGCTGTACGTGGTGCGGGCACTCGGTGGGTTTCTATCCGCTGCGATGTTGCCTGCGGCTACGGCTTATGTTGCCGATATCACGACTGAAGGCGATCGCGCCAAGGGCATGGCTTTGGTCGTGATATCGGCAAGTTTGGGCGCAATTGTCGGCCCCGCTTTCGGCGGTTTGACAACTCGTGAAGACTTACGTTTCACCTTCGGTCTTTTCGATCTCAAAATTGAAAACTATGCTCCGCCCTTTTTTCTAGCTGCGGCTTTGATGTTCTTAACATTCCTAGTCGCTTTCCGCTGGCTGCCAGAATCGTTGTCATCGCGATCGGCGAGTACAGTTACAGATCGACCGCTAAATTGGAAAAAGCTTGGTAAACCATTATTACTGCTATTGGGTTTAACCACGATCTCCCAGTTTGGACTCACGCTGTTTGAAGTCGTTTTTGCACTCCAGGCTCAAGACAAATTGGGATATAGCCCGATCCAAACAGGCTATGTGTTCATGATGTGTGGCGGAGTGATGACAGTCTTTCAGATCGTTGCCGTAAGCTTTTTGACTCGGTATGTGAGTTCGATCGCCCAAGTTAGGCTGGGATTTATACTGATGGGCAGTGGTGTCCTGCTGTTAATAATGGCGCAATCGCTGCCGATTGTCCTGGGAGTAGTCGCTCTATTTGCATTCGGGATGGCATTAATTACCCCAAACCTCATTGCGCTGATTTCCAAACGAGGCAGTCAACATACGGGAACGGTATTAGGTATCCAGAATACCGCCAACAGCCTCGGACAAGTTGGGGGGGCGATGTTAGGCGGCGTTCTATTTGCATGGCAGTTCAACGCCCCCTACGGCTTTGCTGGCGTTTTATTGGTTGGCACTGGCTTACTACTAGGTTGGAGGCAGCAAGATCGACTACGACAATTCAGGTAGTATCACCTCTGAGATTTCTGATGCAGTTAAAGTTTAGCTGATTAATCTTCTGGTATGTAGAGTTGTAAAGTATCACAATTACTACATCACGTTGCTTTTACTTCAATTACTCCCCGAAACATCCTCATCCCGCAAGTAAAAGTATAGTCACCTACTTTAGTCGGGGTAAATTCAACAGTTGTTGTCTGTCCGACAGGTAAACGGGTGCTAATCCCAAAATCAGGAATTAATACTTCATCCAGACAAGAATTGCTATCCAAACGATGAAAGGATAATCGCACAGGTTCACCATTATTAACAACAACTCGGTCGGGACGATAGCCACCATCAACTGTTACTAATACCGATTGCACCCCATTACTTTGAGTCGCTTGTTGTTTTTGTTGTTTGCGTCCCAAAAACCACCACAGTTCGGCACCAACCAACGTCAGTCCACCGAGAACTACGCCGACTTTCACGGGTAAAGGCTGTTCGATGGGTTGAAACGATCGATTTGTGTTAGAGGGCTGCATTTGCATGGGAGATTCTCCACCCATTTGAGCTAGCGAGAGCATTGCCCCAATCGAAATTGCTACAAGTTTCATAGTTTTAGCCCCTTTAATCTCAAAGCATTGAGGACAACTGAAATCGAACTAAACGCCATCGCCGCACCCGCGATCGCTGGATTGAGCAACCAGCCCGTCAGTGGGAACAGAATTCCCGCTGCGATCGGGATGCCCAGGACATTATAAGCCAGTGCCCAGAATAGGTTTTGCTGAATATTTTGCATCGTGGCACGACTGAGCCGAATTGCCGTGACAATCCCCTGTAAGTCCCCTGAAATCAGCGTAATGTCACTTGCGGCGATCGCGACATCTGTGCCCGTACCGATCGCCATCCCGACATCAGCCTGAGCCAAAGCAGGGGCATCATTAATGCCATCGCCAACCATTGCGACAACTTTTTTCTCTCGTACCTGCAAAGTCTGAATTGTCTGCGCTTTTTGGTCGGGGCGGACTTCGGCTAAGACGCGCTTGATCCCCACTCGATCGGCGATCGCTTTGGCGGTACGCTGATTATCACCAGTGAGCATCACTACTTCGATGCCCATTTTTTGTAAGGTTTGAATCGCTTTGGCAGAGGTAGGTTTGACAGTATCCGCAACCGCAATGGCAGCTTGTAAATGACCATCAATCGCTACAAAAACTACCGTTTTTCCGGCATCTTCCCAACCTTCTTTTTGTGTTTGGAATACGGCGGAATTTATCCCCATTTCATCGAACCAGCGTTGAGTCCCGATCGACACCTGCTGCCCTGCTACAGTACCCTGGACACCACTGCCAGCGATCGCTTCAAATTGTTCGACAGTTGGTAATTGGGCATCTTTAATTCGATCGCGGGCATATTGCAGCAAGGCTTCAGCTAGGGGATGTTCGGAGTTATTTTCTAAGGCACCGATCGATCGCCATAAAGTCAGTGGAGCCAGCACGCCAAGACTATTAGGAATTAGATCCAGGATCGAGGTAGTATCGGTGACAACAGGCTTACCCTGCGTAATCGTACCTGTTTTATCCATGACGATCGTGTGGATTTGACGGGCGAGTTCTAAACTTTCCGCGCCTTTAATTAAAATGCCATTTTCTGCTCCCTTGCCGATACCGACAGTAACTGAGGTGGGCGTTGCTAAACCCAAAGCGCAGGGACAAGCGATAATTAACACGCTGACCATTGTGACGATCGATAATGTGAAATTACCAATCGTTAGAAACCAGACTACAAAGGTTGTCACCGCGATTGCCAGAATTACCGGAACGAACCAGCTAGTGATATTATCGGCTAGTTTTTGAATCGGGGCTTTGGAATTTTGGGCTTGTTGGACTAATTTGACAATCTGCGCTAGGGCGGTATCTTTGCCGATTTTAGTCGCCTGAAACTGAAAGCTACCCATCTTGTTGAGAGTGGCACCGACAACTTCATCGCCGACTTGCTTAGTCACGGGAAAACTTTCACCCGTGAGCATCGATTCATCCACCGTGGAATATCCCGATACAACTTCACCATCGACGGGGATTTTTTCACCAGGACGTACTACTACAATATCCGCAAGAGCAACTTCCGCGATCGGGATGTCAATTTCTCTACCTTCCCGCACCACCCGCGCTGTTTTTGCCTGTAATCCCATCAATGCTTGAATCGCTGACGACGTGGCTCCTTTGGCACGATTTTCCAACCACCGCCCCAACAGGGTCAAGGTGATAATCATCGCCGTCGCTTCATAATAGACTTCTGCCGATAATCCCTGTGTTGTAAAGTAACTAGGGTTTATAGTCACCCAGAGTGAATAGAAAAAAGCGATACTCGTACCGAGCGCGATTAGGGTATTCATATCGGCAGTACGGTGACGAAATGCCTTCCACGCCGATATTTGAAATTCTCTTCCCACCCAAAACTGCACGGGTGATGCCAGAACTAGCTGTACCCAAGGATTTTCGAGCCGAGCTAACCAAGATGGAAGTGTGAGATTGAAATGGCTCAGACTGCCGATGACGAGTAAGATACTGAGAATCGCACCGACTAAAACTCTGCGCTGAAGGTTTCTCTCTTCTCGCTGTTGTTCTCTGTTTCCAGTGTCATCTTCAATGCTCAGATCTGCGGGGATAATTTGCGCTTCATACCCAACATCAACAACGGCTTTAGTGATGATGTTGATATTAGTCTGTTTGGGATCGTAGCGAACACTGGCTCGATCGCTACTAAAATTGACGTTACCTTCGACTACCCCTGGCACACCAAGAATTGCTTTTTCGATGCTGTTAGCACAGGAGGCGCAACTCATCCCTTTGAGTTTTAGATTGAGATCTTCCATGATTCTATTATGTTTAAATTTTCATCGACTGCTAACTCCATCAGTTGTCCGTCCGCTCATCTCGCCTTGTTCGATTCGGTAGATGGAAATTACCTCTGCACGTCCCCAAGAATCTGTCCAAGTTCGATTAATTGCTGGAGAAAGTGTTGCATCGCGCTGTTTGACTAATGCCATCACGCGATCGATTTCTGGCTGCTCTGTAATGTGCTTGGCACGTCCCATTACAATTGCACTCCGCCAATGTTCGGGACTATGTATTTCTTCAACCTGGAGGCAAATATCTGGATCTGCGTCCATGTCATGAGTTTTCATACCAACTGTGGTAAACAGATATATGTCCGAATCTTCGAGATAATAGTGCATTGGCATCACATAGGGTTTGCCTTCATGGATGAAACCAAGATGACCGTAGCCTACTTTGTGGAGCAATTCACGAATCTCGTCCTGCCCCATTTCATCAATGTCTAACATAAATTATTCTCCTAAAAATTCAATCGTTGGTGTAGTCTCTAAAGCAAGAAAATTGTTAACAAGGATCGGGTCTATTGAATGTCTTTCTAACTGAGGGAAAGACGATTTTGGAGATCGGTGCATGTCCCAGAAAAAGGTAAGCAGCAGATCTGAGTACACTTTCAGAATAGATAATTTTTTGGATATCTAAACTTGGCGCACGTTTGGCTGTGGCATTATAAGTTGCAATTTCACCTTCGAGGCTAAAATCACTATCGGTCAAGTAGTGGTCACGATCGTGTACTGCCTGAAAGATAAAGTTATAAATGGGATTAAGCCCCAAAGTTGTATCATAATTTTCGGCAGATACCCACAGATGACTTTGCTTGATATCAGCAAACATCTCGGCGGCATTGTCATAACGCTCGTACCATGAGAATTCTAGATTGAGTGGAGTACTCTCAAACTCGACCCACAGCCATTCACACAGTTCTGCAAGCGTTGCATCAGTAATTTGGGCAGGTTCACTTTCTAGGTAAAGTTTGGCGAGGGTTTCGACTTTGGATGTCTTGATATTAGATCGATGATTGATGTTATTATTCGCGCCTTCTGCCGTTTCCGAGTTTTCATTTAGTTGTTTTTCAAGGCTGTTAGTTTCGCGAGTCATGATTTTTATGTGATGTGTTTGAAATCTAAAATTTATTAATTGTATTGTTAAATTATTAGTTATGATAAATTATTAGTAATAAAATTACCTAAAACTTAGTAATGAAACAAGATATTCTTCAATTTTTATACAATAGAACTATTATTAACAATACGTTTAGAATGTGAGAATTTTGTGAGATAGGTTTATCTCTAAAGCTCCCGTTTTCTAAACGGGAGTAAGTTTAAACCTGGACTCGATAATTTCTCATCATGCCAGCATCTTCGTGTTCTAAGGTATGACAGTGGTAGGCAAATAAGCCACTATATTTCTCGAATTTCATCAGCAGCTTGACTCGCTCACCTGGCATCACCATCACGGTATCCTTGAAGCCCTCATCGACATAGCCATCCTTGACTGTTTGCCATCCGGCAGCAAGTTCTGGCAACACTTGGCGACTAATAACTTGAAATTTTACCCCGTGAAAATGGATGGGGTGCGCCATGCCCTTAGCATCCATCATGGCTCCAGGGTTGAGTTTGTTGATAATCTCCCACTGTTCGATCGAATTTAACTTGACGGTTTCCTGGGAAGTTGCGGCATTCATTTCAAAAAGCTGTCCATTAATCGTCCATTTCATCCCTTGGAGTGCAAGCTCAACCGGACGCGGCTGGGCAGCATTAATGGCATCTGCTGGGCGCAATAGGGGTAGAGCGGCTAGTTTACTGGGAAGTTTCAGCGGTTCTGTTTCTGCTCTATCGATCTTAATGTTGAATAGCTTCATCGCTGCCCCAAGTTCAGGGGCATTACCAGACCCCATCATTCCGCCCATGCTGCTACCACCGACATTCTCGGCTCCCGAAAATACCAGACTATTGAGAGCTAATTCTGTCCCAACTTTTAACTTACTAAAATCTGCCCAAACATCTACCCGTTCCCCTGGAGCCAGCATCACGTATTTTCGCTCGACAGGCTGAGTTAGTAAGCTCCCATCGGTACCGATAACGGTTAATGGATTGCCATTGCTCCATCCCAGCTTGTAGATGCGTGAATTAGAACCATTGAGGATGCGGAGGCGATAAACTCGCGTCGCCGCAGCTAGAGTGAAATTGGGCTTACCATTGATGAAGAGCTGTTCGCCCAAAAAGCCCATCATGCTGCTCATGTCACCCATGCCATTACCCGATCGATCTGAGTTATTCATTCCACCCATTCCGCCCATGCCGCTATTACGTGGGGTACCGAGTTTATTTCCCAAATAGAGGAGTTGATTATTGACATCTAAGGTACGATCTTGGAGGACGATCGGCACTTCATAAGCCCCTGAAGGTAGTTTAAGGGCTGCTTCTTCTGGATCTGTCACGATAAACAGCCCCGCCAAGCCAGCATAGGCTTGTTGCCCTGTCAGCATATCTGGATGAGGATGAAACCAGTTCATCCCCGCCCGATTAATCACTTCAAACTCATAGACATAGGTTTGCCCAGGCTCGATCGCAAACCGAGGATGTCCATCCATGTCTTCTGGTAGAATTAATCCGTGCCAATGCACGATCGTGGACTGTCCCTGTGGCAGGTTATTTTGAAAGTTGACCCGGACGCGCTGACCTGTTTGAACGCGAATAATCGGGCCTAAATAACTATCGGGAATGGCAGTCAGGCTGGTTGGGTCGCCTTTGACTAGGGTTGCTGCATACGACCAAACTTGGGTCGGTTGTCCAGCGAGGATTTGCACTGTTTTCGGCGTAGCCTGGAGATTAATTTCCAGATCGGGAATGAATTTTGGATTTGGGGTGCGGGCTACAGTGTTCTGTTCGGGTGTCTTCGTAGTAGAAGGTTGGGGCGAACAACTCGATAGTAGGCTGTGCATTCCGCTACTAAGGATCAGTCCGCCGACAAAGCCACTTCCTCGCATGAAGTTTCGACGAGTAAGGAGATGTTGTTGCGTGGCTTTAATTTGCATATAGATCGCATTTATAAATGCGTCCGTGAGGTTTTTTAATCTGTGAATTTTGGGTTATTCATCTTTAAATAATGATGCTTAGATGCCAAAGGCTTGTTTAACCTGACCCGACCAAGTTTTGATGCGCGACTCGGTTAAATCTCCTTGGTTATCTTCATCGAGAGCTAAACCGATGAATTTACCGTCACGTACACCCCGTGACTCACTAAAGTCATAGCCATCAGTCGGCCAAGAGCCAACAGTTTTCCCACCTAGCGCACTGATTTTTTCTTCGAGAATTCCAATTGCGTCCATGAAGCTATCAGGGTAGCCAGTTTGGTCGCCAACCCCAAAGTAAGCTACTGTTTTACCTGTAAAATCAATGTCATCTAAGTCAGGAAAGAAATCTTCCCAATCGCTCGACAACTCGCCGACATTCCATGTTGGTGCGCCGATAATCAGATCTTGATAGTCAGTAAAATCATCACCTGTGATATCTGCTATTTCATGGATATCTACAAGATCGGTACCTATTTGCTCTTGAATCATTGAGGCAATCGATTCTGTTTTGCCTGTTTGGGTACCATAAAAAAGACCAATTTTAGACATATATTTTCTCCATTAAATAATTAGATTTTATACTCAACTCTCTAGTCAACTAGTGAGTCAAGAGGATGAATGAATTTTAATTTGGAAATGTTAATTACAGAGCAGCTTTATACCAACTTTGATACCATTTCTGCATCTGCCCGATCTCAGCAGTTTGAGCTTTGACAATTGACTCAGCCAATGTCCGAATTTCTGGCGATTTGGTCGTCTGCAACACCATCTGACTCATCTGGGTTGCTGTCTGGTGATGGACACTCATCTGACGCAGAAATTCCTTATCAAAATCAGCGGCATTTTTGAGAGCATTTATATCCATTTTCATGCCATTCATGCCATTCATGCCATTCATCGAACCATCCTTGCCCATCATGCCACTCGTGCCATCACCCATTGCCATCGAGGGAATTTCTGTGCCATAGGCTGTTTTATACAAAGTTGCCATTGTTTGAATCTCGCTCTTTTGGTCTTTGATAATGTTTTGAGCCAGTTGTTTGATTTCAGGACGCTTCGCACGGGTTGGTGCTAAATTCGCCATCTCAATTGCTTGCTTGTGATGAGCCGTCATCATTGTCAAAAAATCTCGATCGGAGATAGTTTGGCTAGATGAGTTTGGAGATGGACTTACGGCTGGATTAGTCGTGGGTGTGGTCTCTGTTGTCGATGTTGATTGCGTTGTGCGGTCGGAACATGCCACCAATCCGCTGCTTAAAAAGAGGGCAGCGATCGCAAATCCTACCCATATTTTCGGTGGAACTGATGCTGGATTTGCCATTCTGATGCGATTCTCCACGGGAGAGGCTTTGCCAACGACGGAGGATTTAGCTTGGTTGTTGTGCTGAGTCATAATTTTTAGATATTTTGTTGATGCTCAACTCTCTAGTTAAATAAAGAGTTGAACGGGATGAATAAACTTTACATAAGCAAGTCTTGACTAAGCCATTGCCATTGACATTTGACGGCAAGACTCCGCACAACGACGACAAGACTCAGCGCAACGACGGCAGTGCTCGTGGTCGTGCTTGGCACATTCAGTAGCACAGCGATCGCAAGCATCAGCACAAACCGCGCATAATTGAGCGTGTAAGTCGGAAGTGCGACTCATAAACCGGGCACAAAGAGCGCAAAGATCGGCACAATCACGGCAGGCTTTGATGCAAGCAGCCATCATTTGCACCATGTCACTATCCAGACATGCCGTGGCGCAAAATTCACAGTCTTGTAGACATTTAAGGCAGGCTTCAATACAAGCTTCGAGTTGAGAGTTACGAGATTGAGTTGTAGTCATAAACTTACTCCTGAAAAACGTTTACAAACATTTTGATGTTTACTCTATTAATCTTCACTAATAATCCGTAGTAAATAAATCAGCCTATAGGCATAGATTATTGAGTTTATTTATTATTTTCAAGGCATTTAAAGCATTGGCTTTGGCTGTATCATATCTAGATGAAATTAAGATGAAATCAGGTATTTAGTTTTATAAATCTTAGTACTATGTTTGTCACGCTTTCGCTAAAAATTACTGCCAGTACTACCTTGCGCCTCTCTTACTTCTGTTCTAAACATTATTTCAAATTAGCTCTTGACTCTACAGCCCAGTAGAGACTTTATAATAAAAGTAACAGCTTAGAAAGTTATCAGAGGTAATTATGTCGAAACAAATTAAGCTAGCGATCGGATCGGTCTTGGCATTAGCCACTTTAGTATTAATAACAACTGGGGCGGCTTCTGCTCAAGAACGCAGTTGCGATATAGCAATCCTATTTGATTCGCAAATATCATAGTACACTTGCTCTAAAGCTTGAATCGTTGATAAATAAGGGCTAGAGCTATTTTGATTTTCATACTGATGTACTAAAGCGATCTGCTTCTCATTTAGGATTGCTATAGTTGCTGTAAGAAAATGCAGCTACCAGTTAGTTCGCCATCGGGCGCATCTTACTCACCAGGTTATATCCGAGGTAAATAACTAACGATCTTAGTCTTTTAATGAGAGTGCAAATACTTTCATTGAAAGACTAATATCTTTAGCAGCGGAAATAAGGGAGAACGCTCAAAATTAATCGTTTTTCTCTACAAAATTAATCGATAGTACTAGCTTCTAATGCTATCAATTCTTCAATTAGAGTACAGACACTTTCACTATTAGGAAGATCTTCAGGATAGATAGACCATCGTTCGCGGTGACTTTCCAATCTGTGCTTGGATTCAAGCAGCTTTTGAATCTCGGTGTCTAGATGGCTAATTTTTAGATCGATTAAGTCTTTGACAATTGAGCAAACGGCTGTGCCTTGCTGGTGAGAATTGAGAATTTGCTGAATCTCAGTTAGAGAAAAATTAAGGGTCTGAGCTTTTTTAATGAATAGTACTCTTTGCACTGCATTGTCATGGAAGTAGCGATAGCCACTATCACTCCTGAGTGCTGGTTGCAGTAAGCCTAAGTTTTCGTAGTAACGCAGGGTGCTAACTGTCACTCCCGTTTGCTCTTTTAGATCGCCAATTTTAAGCATTGTTTCTACCGCTATAGTTTGCCTATCTCTCTTGACTCTCAAGCCAACTAGAGGGTTTATGATTGGAGGGTACTCAAGGATAATAGAAATATGACCGCTAAAAATATTTTCAAAGCAACGGTAGCTGCTGTGGCGATTGCTGTTGTGACTGCTGGTGCTGCTTTTGCTGCTGACTGTGGTTGTGGTAAATGTGCTAGTGGTTGCGATTGTGGCACTGGCTGTAGTATGCCTAAAATTGCACCTCGCCAGTAAATCTCGTAAGTAGGAGGAATCGATCGTGAATTCCTCCTCTAAAATGTCCTTTAGTTATCGATTGAAATTAAAGCGACCATCAGCCTTATCACTACCAATTGTCGCAGTAACTTTTACTTGATATTGACCAGTGGTTTTATCACTTACTACTGCTGCATAGTGCTTCCCACTGGCATCGTAACTAAGTGGAATAGTTTTAAGCTTACCATCTGGTGATTGCACCTCAGCAGTCACTTTCGCATTGGCAATAGCCTCATGAGTATCACCTTTTTGCAGATATAAATCTAAGTGAGTGTCATTAGTACCTTTCTCTGGAACGAACTCTAAGTGATATTTACCCGACTCTACTACTTGTCCCCCTTTACTCTTACCACCCTTGCTACTTTCAGATTGAGCCGTAGTTGTTGCTGGAGATGTAGTTGATGCTGGAGATGCAGTTTCCGCTGTAGGTGTAGCAGCATCTGGGCTAGCTGAATCGCTGGTTTTTGGCTCTTTGCTACAGGCTCCCAGTAATAATAGTCCAGCACTAGCTAAAACAATAATTCCTGAAGTTAATAATTTCATGTTCGCACTCCTAATTGAATATATTTGCCGAAACTAAATAGACTTTCGCCATAAGATCGCATGTCTCATTTACGATTCTCTTTCAGAGAGGCTATGCCAACGAGCCGCTTGAGGGAAATAGGCTTCACCAATCAAGTCGGTCGATCCATTATAAATAGCCAAGATGAAACCTAGATGAAATGAAGAAATCTAGCTATTATTTAATCGAGCGTTTAGCGTCCACGAGGTCTGAACACATAAAAATTGAGATGATATCTAGCAAGATATCCTAGCTTTTAGATAGCAGTAACAGAAATAATTGCACTTAATCCTCTTCATTTTTACTCTCTTCATCAGTCCGAGTTCGATCTGGAGGTGTAATTTCTGCTAGAGATGTCACAGCATCAGTGCTAACTAAATCGCTAATCGGTGTTTCAGGAATACTAATTCCCAAAAATAACCCACACATAGCGACAAGAATAATTATGAAATCTATAAAATTGGAAGTTTCTAAACTAAGATTAAACTCTCCTTTAATCATTTCAAATATTAACAGCCCAGCACTAATAATTATGATAAATCTTGAAATTAATGGATACATATCAATACCTACAAACAAATATTTTTATTAACAAAAGTAGATTTAATACGCAAAATAGTGAATTTATTCACAGATTTCACATCAAAAAATTTAGATGACTATGCCTGGATACTAAAATCGCTCCGCTCGTTGGCGGAGCTTCGGCAAAGCCGAATCAAAATAGCCTCTACCGACAAAACTGCTTTGCCCGTTTACAGATTTGCCATAGATAAAATATTCAGGCAACCGCGCCAGCATATTTCGATCGACCCGATCGAAATCAATTCGCAACTGTGTATCAGGAACGATCGACTGCTTCAATTTGATTTGCAGCCACTGACCTCGACGGGAAATTAGAGCAGAAATCGTTCGGGTATGTAGCGTCGGCTTTGCCACATCTCGTTCGCTAATCGTCGGCTCTGCCGAATCGGTAATTTGAATTTTGGCAGTTTGGGGCTTAAAACGATCGGGAACATAAATCCATAGTTTTGTCAAGATTTGACTATGGCAGGGCACATGAACTTGAATAGATGGGCGAACCATTGTCCATTCATTGTCGGGATCGAATTTACCATCGACATGCGGTGAAGGGCGATCGGTATTATTGACATTTGAATAATTGTCACTATTAGAGGTGATAGTCGATCGACCTAAAGAATTGATAAATCGTAAGATTTTTGTCATTACTTTAACTCTTTACTCTATGACAACTATAAATGCCCAAGATGAAATCCAGATGAAATCACTTGCAGGAGCTACTTTTTAATTTGCACTCGCCTCAAAATATAGTGTTAGACCTAAAAATGGCTGACGAACCTTAGCGCAGTCTCTGTCAAGCTAACAGTTACAGCTAGAGCTAGCTGTAAGTTTTGCGTATATATGTATTGGAGCAGTATCAAATATGGCGACAAGTCGCTCACAATCGTTAAGATAGCTGAAAAAAAGTCGATTCCCGCTCTTAACGCCTTACTTTCAAACAAGTAGTCAGCCATAGGATACCCACTCCATATCCAGCCATAATATCAGTCGGATAGTGTACGCCCAAATACAAGCGACTGAATCCGATTGCGATAATTAAAATACTGGCAGCAGTATAAATATATCTTTTATAAATAGGGAACTCTCTGGCTAAGATATAACCAATAAAACCATACACAACCATCGAACCGACCGCATGACCGCTCGGAAAAGAAAACGAAGTTTCGCTAATTAATCGCGTCCACAGTTCGGGGCGAGGTTTGGCAAAAAATAACTTCATTACGTAATTGATTGATACTCCACCCGCACAAATAATTAAAAATCTGATGCCATCAGAGTATCGCCGTTTCATCCCCAGCCAAGCGATCGTACTAATAAAGACTGTTACTACCATACCTGGATTACCTAGAGAGGTAATAAATAGCATCACACCATCCAATTGAGGATTGGCAAATTGATGAATCCATAGCAGTAAAGATCGATCGAAGCTAAATGCTTCTCTCTCCCACACTTCGGTACATAGCCAAGCAACAATGCAAAGGATAAGCAGATAGCCAATCAGCCATACTCCTTGCTGGCGCAAGCTATTAATTAAATTCTGACGATTAACTCGAAGATCGTGCATGAGAAAATTAGCTTAATTAGATCGGACAAGCCGATCTTACAAACAAATTGTCAAGAACTAGAAAAGTCATCAGATGCCTGGATTTTAAAACTATTTTAAATCTTTCCTAGTTCTTAACTTTTATTACTTAATGTAGATGGCGTTGAGTCCAAATTCAGAAATTTAACCCATGAAACCCTCAGTAAAAGTTAGTCTCATTGCCGCAGTAGTCGCTACTATTGGTATCGGTGGTATTGCCAAAATGGTATCGGCATCGTCACCTAATACATCATCAATGGCAGTTGCCCAAGAGAAAGTAGCCTTGAGCGAATCATCTACTGATGAAGCAGGCGAAATAGCTAAACTCCAGCCCCTGGCTAAAATCTCAGCAAGCCAAGCACGACAAACAGCAGAAGCAGCAATTGGAAATAAAGCCAGTAACGTTCAGCTAGAAAATGAAGACGGTAACTTAGTTTATGCCATAAATATCGGACAAAATGAGGTGAAAGTTGATGCCGGAAACGGAAAGATTCTCTATACGGATAATACTGCCAAAGAGGGAGCGGAATCAGAAGGTTTTCGCCCGCGTAGCAGCATTCAAGTAGCTGAAGTAGAAGAGGGTGAAACTAATGATGATGGTAAATAACTTCTAATCGACGGAATTTACCCGATCTAATGATAGTCGATCGATAGTTTTTATCTTCATAGGGTAGTGATAATTACTATCAGTCGATTTGTTTATAAATAGCGAGAATAATTTACGCTAAATCAGTCAAATTAAGCACCGACAGCAAATCAAAACTTAATCAAGAGACAATCTGAATCGCTCGATATTTCAAGTATAAAGCGATTGCTAACATCAATAAGAGTAATTAATAATGAGTGCAACAACGAATACCGCAGCCAAAGATGTTCTCAGTAAAGTTCCAGCAGTCACCTTGAGTTTCTGGATCATCAAGATTCTGGCTACAACCCTTGGCGAGACAGGCGGGGATGCTTTGTCAATGTCGATGAATCTCGGCTATCTCGTCAGTACGGGGATCTTTGCAGGCATATTTCTGATTGCAGTATTAACTCAGATTGCTGCCAAGAAATTTCATCCGTTCCTGTACTGGACGACAATTATTGCCACGACAACAGTAGGAACCACATTGGCAGATTTTGTGGATCGTTCGCTGGGCATCGGCTATGCGGGTGGAACTGCAATATTGATAGTCTTACTGCTCGCCTCACTATTCATTTGGTATCGCACTCTGGGTTCGATCGCTGTTAGTACGGTGAAATCGCCCAAAGCTGAAATGTTTTATTGGGTGACGATTATGTTTTCCCAAACCTTGGGTACTGCGCTCGGTGATTGGACAGCCGATACCGCAGGTTTGGGGTATACAGGTGGTGCGATCGTCTTTGGCACGATGTTAGTGGCGGTTGCAGTTGCCTACTACCAAACAAACATCTCTCAGACCTTGCTATTTTGGGCGGCTTTTATCCTGACTCGACCCCTCGGTGCGGTTGTCGGCGACTTTCTAGATAAACCCATCGCTAAAGGGGGGCTGAATTTGAGCCGTTACACAGCGTCGGCGGTTCTACTGGTATTAATCATAGCGGGCATCTTTATATTTTCGCAAAAACCAGCAAAGAAAGGACATTGAGCAGCGGAAAATAAGTAAGATCGAGCCAATTTTCGAGTGTCATTGACAAGCGATCGAGCAGTCAGATTTTACATTATTCGCACGAAATTAGCTCGGATACTTCGGACACATATTAGTCTATAAAAATCAAAACTTAATCGGGAGAAACACTATGAATACAAACACTATATCAAACAGGGTACCAGAAGTTGTCGGTTCGTTCTGGATTATTAAGGTTCTAGCGACAACAGTAGGTGAAACAGGGGCAGATTATCTGTCTACAAACCTCAAACTCGGTTTGAGCGGTACATCATATATTATGAGCGTTATATTATTACTCGCTCTTTTCAATCAATTCAGGCTCAAACATTACGTACCAGTCAGTTACTGGATTGTTGTCGTGCTGATGAGTGTGACGGGTACACTAATTACCGATCGATTGGTAGATGAGCTTAAAGTTAGCTTAGTTACCATCATTATAGTTTTTAGTATAATTTTGGCAGTGGTTTTTGCAGTTTGGTATGCTAATGAAAAAACATTAGCGATGCACTCCATTAATACGCCCAAAAGGGAACTTTTTTATTGGGCAGCTATTTTAGTAACATTTGCATTGGGCACGGCGACAGGAGATTATCTCGCCGAAGCTTTGAAGCTGGGTTATTTACAAGCTGCACTGGTATTTGGTGCGGCAATTGCCGCAATAGCGATCGGTCATTTTTACTTGAGAATGAATACAGTCTTAGCATTTTGGATAGCTTATATCCTGACTCGTCCGCTCGGAGCCTCAATCGGCGATCTACTATCCCAACCTACTAAAAATGGGGGCTATGGTTTGGGTACAGTCGGTACTAGTATCCTGTTCCTTTCGATTATTACTAGTCTAATTATTTACTTGAGCCTGAAACAAAAGAGAGTTAACCACTCATCGATCGACTTATAGAACCGATACTCTAAAACCGCAGTCTATTTTTATAACTAAATACAAACATGCTAATTAGCATGTTTGTGTATTTCAATAATTACTTCGATCGTTAATTCTTACATCTAAAATTCGCATAATGTAAATCATCTTCTTGACGAGTTCTTGACTTTTGAGATCTATGGTAAAGACAGTTTCTAAAACTTACTAAATTTAAGTCATGAATATCTCCCCTAAATATCTAGCAATCGCGGCTGTTGGAATTCTCGGTTTGGCTGGCTTTGGTCGTCTAGCCTATGCCCAAGGACAACCGAATACTATCGTCGCCCCTCAAAAAATTGCCGAAGCCAGCGATGGCGATGGCGAAACAAATGATGATGCCCAAGACAAGCAAGAGTCAGCTAAACTGCAAACTCTAGCCAAAATTACCCCTCAACAGGCACAGCAATTTGCAGAAGCTAATCAAGGTGGTAAAGCTAGCAACGTGAAGCTCGAAAATGAAGATGGTAATGTTGTTTATGCAGTAGCCATCGGTCAAAAAGAGGTCAAAGTAGATGCGGGTAACGGTCGGGTACTCTATACCGATTCTGCTAACAGTGAAGGAAACGAAGCAAAACGTCCTAGTAGCAGTATCCAAGTCGCTGAAGTCAGCGATGGCGATGGTGAAACTAATGATGATGCTAAATAACTGCTAGCCCGTTGTCTAATTTAAATATCTGCCTACTCATAGTTTGAGTAGGCAGATATTTAAATCATCACCATCGTGTAAAAACTCCAATCGAATAAGAAACAATTAGTAGACCTTGCTTTCTCAATTTGCGGATGCTAGAGTCGATCGAGTAAAAGTTAGATGAATATTTAAGAATTTCCAATGAAATTCTCCATCAGTAAACAGATTTGGTGGGAACAACTTAGAGCCATTCGCTATTTAGCTAAATGGCTCGCGATTGGGAGTGCAATCGGTATTCTGGCAGGGACAGCCTCTGCATTACTGCTGGTATCGCTAGAATGGGCAACAGCATGGCGAGAATCTCATCTTTGGGTAATTTGGCTACTGCCATTGGGGGGGCTGCTCAGTGGACTGATGTATCACTACTGGGGTAGTAGTGTCGAAGCAGGCAACAATTTACTACTGGAAGAAATTCACAATCCTCAAGCCGTGATTCCCTTACGAATGGCACCTTTGGTTCTAGTTGGAACGACGATTGCCCATTTGTTTGGCGGCTCGGCGGGGCGAGAGGGCACAGCCTTACAGATGGGTGCGTCGCTTGCCGATAGATTAACCCATATTCTAAAGCTACATGGTGTGAATCGACGAATTATTCTTATGGGTGGAATTAGTGGCGGATTTGCCTCTGTGTTTGGGACACCTTTGGCCGGAATGTTATTTGGCTTAGAAGTGTTGGCTTTTGGAAAGTTTTGCTATGAGGGGCTATTTCTCTGTCTGATTGCTGCAATTGTAGGCGACCAAATTACTTTGGCATGGGGACTACATCACACAGTTTATCAAGTGCCAATCGTTCCTAAATTGACGCTTTGGGGATTACTAGCAGCAATAATTGCGGGCACGATATTTGGGGTAGTGGCAAGGATATTCGCATTCCTGACGCACTCCATCAGTACTTATTTCAAGACTAAAATTAGCTATCCACCATTACGACCAGCAATTGGCGGTATATTAGTGGCGATCGGGATTGGAGCTGTAGGCACTACTAAATATATCGGTTTGGGCATTCCGACGATTGTTAGTGCTTTTCATACTCAACTACCTCCGTGGGATTTTGCGCTCAAAATTGGGTTTACTGCGTTGACGTTGGGGGCAGGATTTAAGGGTGGAGAAGTAACGCCATTATTTTATATCGGTGCGACATTAGGTAATGCTCTCTCGCCCCTCTTGGGTTTACCAGCAACGCTCCTGGCCGGAATGGGTTTTGTCGGCGTATTTGCGGGAGCTGCCAATACACCCATAGCTTCAACGCTGATGGCGATCGAATTATTTGGACTACCTGCGGGGATCTACGCGGGGATTGCCTCGATTTCCAGTTATCTATTATCTGGACATACAGGCATTTATCGCGCTCAACGTGTTGGTTTGAGCAAGTACACTACGCTCAAACACGAAGAGGGATTAAGTATCGCCGCACTCGCAAAACCCGCTACGACAGAAAACGAGCGACTGACGAACTCCTCAGAGGATATTTGAGAAGTAAGAAAGTTCTTATCGGTGATGAGAAAACCGATTTTTTAATTCATATGTTGGCGATCGAATAGGTTTTATTTGAGCCATTATTTGGATTTATGAGTTTAAAAAATCAGCTTAACACCAACGCTCTTAATATATAGAAGTTCACTTTGGCTAGAGCTACAATTCAGGTTCAACAAGAGGTTTAAATTTTGCTAACCGCTCTCAGAAGGCTGCCACCTAATGTTTGGCTGATTGGTGTAATCAGCTTGCTCAACGATACAGCTAGCGATCTGGTGTATCCCCTGATTCCCCTGTATCTATCCTCTGTCTTGATGGCTGGGCCGAAAGCTTTGGGGATAATTGAGGGGATTGCTGAAGCCACTAGCGGCATTTTAAAGTTGATATCGGGGGTATTGGTCGATAAAACTAGCCGGATCAAGCCTTGGATCGTTTGGGGCTATGGGTTAGCGGGGTTTAGCCGTCCGTTGATATCGATCGCCAATAGTTGGGTAGGCGTGTTAGGGATTCGGATGCTCGACAGGGTTGGTAAAGGCTTACGCAGTTCCCCCCGCGATGCGCTGCTAGCCGCTAGCGTCCCTCCAGAGCGTCGTGGTTTGGCATTTGGGTTACATCGATCGATGGACAATGCTGGTGCGGTGTTAGGGCCGATTTTAGCTGCTGTACTGCTGGGTTATGGATTCAAAGTTCGGGATTTATTTGTGATTTCCATTATCCCTGCGGTTTTGTGTCTGGGGATGTCACTACTAATTAGAGAGCCGAAAAATGCGTTAGCTGAGGTGCGTCGTGGTAAATTTAGCTGGAATTTCCACAACTTACCGATCGAGTTTAAGCGTTATCTATTGGCTGTAGTGGTATTTACGCTGGGCAATTCTTCCAATATGTTCTTATTACTCCGAGCCAGAGAATTAGGCTTACCAGAGGCTCAAGTGCCCTTAGCTTGGGCAACTATTTCAGCAATCGCCACGATCTTTGGCACGCCATTATCAGCACTATCCGACAAATTTGGCAGAACTCGTTCGATCGCGGCTGGCTGGTTAGCCTATGGACTATTCTATTTAAGCTTAGGATTTTTACCGCCTGGAAACTCAGTCTTACTCTTTGGTTTGTTTGCTTTCTACGGCTTATTTCTAGCGGCTACTGAGGGCGTAGAAAAAGCTCTAGTCGCAGATTTAGCTCCATCGACAATGCTGGGTACAGCTTACGGCTGGTTTAATCTGGCAAGCGGGATGATGTTACTACCTGCTTCAATTATTTTCGGTTGGCTTTATGAAAAGGCTGGGGCTACAATCGCTTTTGAATTTTCAGCAAGCTGTGCTGTGGTGTCAACGGTGCTGTTATTTAGAGTTAAGCTAAGAGCAGATTAAATTAAAAAGTCTGATGTTATAAACTATTGTTGCAACTTTGATATGTCAAATGTAAGCTTGTATTTGTCTGACTCTCTGTTAACTTTTCTGTTTACTTCTCCAGGCTCGATTATTTTTCAGGTAGGCTTCCTCACATTTAAATGGTATGGATTACTGATTGCCTCTGCTGTAATTATTGGTGTAAACCTATCTCAATATTTAGCCAAGCAAAGAGATATCGATCCCTCATTAATTCAAAAGTTAACGATCTGGCTGGTAGTTACGGCAATTCCCTGTGCCCGTCTTTATTATGTAATTTTTGAATGGTCGGAATATGCCCGTAATCCTGGCGATATTTTAGCGATTTGGAAAGGAGGGATTGCCATTCATGGCGCGATTATTGGCGGATTGGTGACGATAATCGTGTTTGCTCGCTGGCACCGGATCTCATTTTGGAAGTTAGTCGATGTCGTGGCTCCTTCATTAATTTTAGGGCAAGCGATCGGACGATGGGGTAACTTTTTTAACTCGGAAGCATTTGGCGCACCAACTAATTTACCGTGGAAGTTGTATATTCCCATCCAACAGCGACCGCCAGGATTTGAAGGCTTTGAATATTTTCACCCGACATTCTTGTATGAATCACTTTGGAATTTTTCAGTTCTATGTTTACTCCTAACTCTATTCGCTCGTGCTGCCAAACCGAACTCGCAAATCAAAGATGGTACTATTTTTTTAGTGTATTTAGTAACTTATAGCATCGGTAGATTCTGGATTGAAGGACTACGCACTGACAGTCTGATGCTGTTAAATTTGCTGCGGATCGCTCAAGTAATTAGCCTTGCAGGTATTGTGGTAGGAGGAATGGGTTTAATTTGGCTGTATTGGCTCAAACGTCCGCTGCCTGACGTGAATACAACCAGAAGATCCACAACTGAAATATGACTTTTTCTTTCAATTCATACGGGTGACGGGAAGTGCAAATAGTTTCCTCATCGGTTTAACACCTCGATCGAGATCTCCTGCTTCATTCAAAGTGCCATCTCCTATTTGTCGATCGATTTAGGACTGAAAATTTAGTGTAGAAAACCTTGCACCGAGCCGAAAATCAAAAATAAGCCGATCGCTAATCGATACCACACAAAAATCCAGGTACTCTGACTCTCCAGATAACGCAATAGCCCATAAATAGCCAAAAAAGCCGAGATACTCGCCGAAGTCAATCCCACCATCAGCACAAACCAGCCATTAGCATCGAGTCCAGCTTTGAATAGTGCGTGTAATTCGATCGCTCCAGCCAGCGTAACTGCGGGCAATCCCAGTAAAAACGAAAACTTGGCAGCAGTTTCGCGTTCCATCCCCAAAAACAAGCCAGCCGTCAGTGTCGAACCCGATCGCGATACACCTGGAATTAGGGCTAGAGCTTGGGCGATTCCCACCAACAAGCCATCTTTAAGAGTCAGCTTGCCAAATCCTCGCTCTCTACTACCTCGAAGTTCTGCTAAAGCGAGTAATAATGACATGATGATGCAGGCGATCCCGATGACGACTAAACCCCGCATGGGCGAATTGGGCGCGTTGAGAGTTTTCTTGAGCAGTAGACCTAAAATACCGAGTGGTAGCGTCCCGATAATCAGTCCTACCGTGAGTTGGAAATCTCTAGACTGATAATTGCCATCGGCGATCGCTCTTATCGTACCCCCAACTAGACTCTGGATATCTTTCCAGAAGTAAGAAAAAACTGCTCCCAGACTTGCCATCTGCATTGCCGCCGAGAAAGCTGTCCCTGGATCTTGCCACCCTAATAGGCTGGGTACGATCCGCATGTGAGCGGTGCTGCTAATCGGCAATAGCTCGGTAATGCCTTGGACGATGCCCAGAATCAAAACCTTAAACCAACCTAACTTGACAAATCCCAAATCGATTGTTTCTGGTGAATTTACAGCTAAAAAATACGCCATCGAAGTTTTTTAGTAGAATAATAATGAGATAGCTACAATAAATTAATTTGTAATTAGCTCGGTCTATTCGATCGTATCGAATGATTGTCAAGAACTAGGAAAGATCGTCATGTTTTATTTTTCAAATATTTTAGACTTGACGAGTTATTGACTTTTATCGCCTAATCTAGATATGTAGAATCTAAATTTGCTCAAAAGCGATCGTATTAGTTATGGAAGAAGATTTAGGCAGAGAACCTGTTGAGATGCAGGACGATACGAGCGAAGCATTGAAAGAGATGAAGGAGGAGCTAGCCGAAGAAAGATCCGAGCAACGCCAAGAGCGTCAATCTCTGAACTTCATCGGTTTATCTACAGCTATTTTTTCAACCCTAGCCGCAATTGCAGCCATGCAAGGTGGTTACTTTGCCAATGAAGGGATGTTGTCCCAAATCAAATCGAGCAATAGTTGGTCGCAGTTTCAGGCGAAATCTACCAAGCGGCATATCGAAGAATCCAATGTCACGATCTTGCAAGCTCTCCAAAAACCAGTTCCTGCTAAAACAACCAATGAGATCGACAAACTCAATCGGGAGCAACAGGAGATTGGGCAGGAAGCTCGAAAGCTCCAAGCTGAATCAGCGCAGAATCTAGCGCGTCACGAGCTATTTGCGCGGAGTGTTGCAGCATTACAAGTGGGGATTTCGATGGGAGCCATAGCTGCTTTAACTCGGAAACAAACGATTTGGTATGTGGGATTGGGGATCGCCACAATTGGGATTGGATTTATGGTGGCAGGAACTTTACCCAGTCAGGAGCAGGCTATTTCTGCTAACTCGCAAAAAACTGGCTTAACCCAGGGGAATTAGAGCAGTTCGATCGTAACTGCAAGTCACTGGGATACCTTGCCAAGTAGTGGCAGGAGGCAATTTTTCACCTTTCATCACTAATGACATCGGTTGAATGAGTACGTCCTGTTCTAAAACGGTATCGTAGAGAATCATCCCCCAACTACCCACTTGAGCGCGGGGATAGAGATGGAGTTTGCCCAGTTTCATCACCCGATCTTCAAATAGATGAGTTTGGAGAGTAGAATCGCGATCGAGAATCACATTATCCTCGATCGTAATCAGATCGAATTCGGTAAAATCGGTAGTTTCAATATATACATTCCGCCCGATTTTCATCCCCAGCAACCGCAATAGCATGGGCGCAAAGGGCGTACCGAGCAAAAAGAATAAGAATCCTGGGACGATAATCGCTTCATATAGCCCCGTAATCAACTCTGTCCGCCAGATAAAGCTGCTCCATAAGGGTATAGTACCCGATCGATAACGACCGACGACCATCCATTTTAAGCCGATGACGAAGAAGGTTGAAAGTGCGGTAAAGAAGAAATAACAGAAGGGAAAAACGAGGAAAACCCCTGCCCAGATTGCCAAATCCCACTCCCAATTTGAATTGGCATCGGCGATGACCGTCAATCCGAATTCTAAGGTAAAGAGGACGATAAAATGGATGCTCCCAGGAAGCGTAACACGCAAAAACTCGATCGCCAGTCGGATGGCATATAAATGGCGAGGTGGCTTATAGGTTTGCGCCTCTTCATAGCTATCGATAACTTCACGGTGGGGAATATATATCGCTGGAGAACCCAGCCATGCGGTATCTGGTTGCATCGGCTTGTCGCTGACGGGCGGAATTGAAAGGCAACCAATCAGAGAATTATCGGCGATCGTACTGTGTGCGGGAATGAGCGCACCATTACCCACGAAGGTTTGAGAGCCGATTCTCGTTGGGGATAACTCCATCCACCCACGATCGACTTTAACCGCACCTAAAGATACCGTATCGGCGATGAAACTCTCCGAGCCGATCGATAGTAGATCGGGCGTAATATTAGTCGCGGTAGATATCTCCGTGCGCGCGCCAATTTTCGCCCCTAACATTCGCAGCCAGGGCAGCAGATAGAGCGTAGAATAAAGCGTCGGCATCATCTCTAAACTCATACTCATCAGTCGATCGATCCACCATTTTCGCAGTCCAAAACTACTATAGACTGGATAATTACCAGGTTTAACTCGACCCAGCAGCATCCATTTATAAAGTAAAACTTGAAGGCAAAATATGCCGATAAAGGAGAAACTACCTAAGATTGCTGAGGGAATTAGTAGTTCATCGATTTCGAGTTCTTTGAGCAATTCTTGCCACAACAAAAAGCTCGGAATTGCTGAAATAAAAGGAACCAACCAGATGGCAATCGAGCCTACTAAATAACCCAGTTTTAATAAATTTCCGCACTTAGGTACAGGGGTTAGCAGCTCGTCAATCTGACTGCGAGTATTAGGATCTAACTTTGCTGGCGAACCAATCCATGCTTCCCCCGTCGGAATCGTTAACCCATTACCTAGATAAGATAAATCGCCAATTCGAGACCTGTCTGCTAGTTGGGTATGCAATCCTAACATCGTATTCGAGCCGACAAAACAATCGCGCCCGATCGTCACATTACCAATGTTCAGCCTGCCATCGACTATTTCATATCCGACCAAACTAGCACCATCATTGATACTCGTATTTTCACCAATGGTAATTAGATCGGCGGCTACTAGTTCGATTCCCCCCAGATAAACATTTTGACTGAGTTTCACACCCAGTAAGCGGTAATAAGTGTTTAATAACGGAGAGCCAGCTAGATATTCGGTAGATACTAGTTTATGTACTTGCTGCATAAACCAAAATCGCCAATAATAGTTACCCCACAGCGGATAACTACCAGCCTTGTATTTACCGATCGTCAACCATTTCAAGGCAATACTAATTAGGAGTAAACTTGGATGGATTAATAACAGTGTGACTCCAGATAGGGCTAATGCGACATATTTATTCCAGTTATTATCATACAAAGTATCAAAGACAGAAAAAGGTAAGACGATCGGGGTGCTATAGATAAAGTAGAGAACATAAATTCCTAAAATCGTCCAGATATTTCCACTAGGACGCGGTTTGGCGGTCGGGCGTTCGCACGTTTCTCCATACTGGGTTGAGGTTGGATGTTGCTGACGATCTGCCAATGCTGCGGCAAGTTTAGCAACAGTTGGATGTTGATAGATATCTAGTACGGCTAAACCTTGAAATTGAGAATTTTCTCGCAGTTTAGAAATAACGGTCGCTGCTAGTAAAGAATGCCCGCACAATTCCTGAAAGAAATCAGCATCGATCGAGATGTCATTAATTCCTAATATTTCCGACCAGATAAAAGAGATCTTACTTTCGGTTTCATTCGTTGGTTGGCGACCGTTACTACTCTGGAAATTAACGCCGATATTTTGGGGTTCGGGTAGAGATTTGCGATCGACTTTCCCACTCGGCAAAGTAGGCAGAGATGCTAACATCTCCAGACTTATCGGTACCATATAGGCAGGAAGTCGCGATCGCATTGTCTCGTAAATTCTCACTAAATCTAGTTCGGATAAACTCTGCTTGGGGACTAGATAAGCAATCAACCTGTCGATGTTTGCGACTTTTTTAACGGCGACTACTGCCGCACTCACCCCAGCACATTGCATGATGACAGATTCGATTTCTGATAATTCGATCCGAAAGCCGCGCAGTTTTACCTGTCCGTCAATCCGTCCTAAAAATTGAATCTCACTATCATTCGTCCAACTCCCTAAATCCCCTGTTTTATACAAACGATCTGGAATAATACCGATCGCTTTATATCGATCTAAGTTAATAAATTTTTCGGCAGTTAAATCGGGATTATCGACGTAACCCCTTGCCAAACAAATGCCGCCAATATGAATTTCTCCTTCGACTTCAGGCGGACATAATTGGAGATCTTCATCTAAAATATAAACATAGTAAGTTGGTAAAGCTTTGCCGATCGTAATCGCTCGGTCTGGATGACATTCTTGATAAGTACTGACTACCGTTGCTTCCGTCGGCCCGTAAGTATTCAATACTCTTCTATGAGGATTGCACCAGCGAGATACTAATTCCTGCGGACATTGTTCGCCACCCAAAATTAATAACCGAATCGTGGGGACTTCTACCTCCATCATCGCTAGTAAGGTGGGAACGCAAGATAGCACCGTCACCCGCTGCTGGGTCAAAAACACGGCTAAATCTGCCCCAGAGCGAGTTTGTTCTACCGAGCCGACAACTAAGGTCGCACCAGCGGCAAAGGTACACCAGACCTCTTCTACCGACGCATCAAAGGCGATCGAGAATCCCTGATAGACGCGATCTTCAGGCTGAATCTGATAAACAGACTTATTTACCACCTGAATATAATTGGTACTGCTGCGGTGTTCGATCTCGACACCCTTGGGTCTGCCCGTCGAACCCGATGTATAAATGACATAGCTCAAATCGCGCTCGGTCGTATCTACAAGGTGGCGATCCAGTCTTTGGGTAGATTCTAGGGCTATTTCCCCAGCCTGAAGATCGACGCAAATAACATTGACTACCCCAATCGCTTTTTCCTGAGCTAAATCCTCGATCGTCAGGATTGTTTCGATCCCACCATCACTCAAAATATAATCAATGCGATCGGCGGGATATTCAGGATCGAGGGGCACGTAAGCTCCGCCAGCCTTGAGAATTGCTAAAATCGCGATGTATAATTCTGGCGATCGAGGTAGCAATAATCCTACCCGCGCGCCGCAGATCGCACCGCGACGGCGCAAATAATGGGCGAGTTGGTTCGATTTCGCTTCCACTTCTCCATAGGTGAAGATGGCACCACATTCACGTTGCATCGCCCCTAGCGAATTGTCAATAGCTGGGGCCAAGGGACATCTATCCGCTTGAGCTTCAAATAACTGGTGCAAGCACCGGACAATATCGTTCTGTGAGGTCTGGTCTTTAATTGTCAGATCTCCTAATCGGTTGCTCGAAGTCATGCTGTATTGTTATCTTTTTGCAGTTTATGGCAGGGGCAAAACTTAGAGAGTCAATTCCAACTACTTAACTAAAGCCGATCGAGCGTACCAGTTACTGCCGGAGGCTGTCGATCGAACGATCGGGGTTAAAGTAAAGATCGGACATGATGAGATTGTCTCGATCGAATCGGTCGCACGACTGGCTTATCCTCTGCTTGCAAGCAGTATATAGATCGATTGTCAAGAACTAGGAAAGATCGGACATCCTTTGGTTTCAAAATATTTTAGACTTGATGAGTTCTTGACTTTTAGTGACTACTCTTAAATTACTAATTATTTTGGTCTAGTTGTTACCGATCTATAAATTATTAATTGTAAGTGCTTCAAAAGATTTTTCGACTACTTTTTGACTGACTGATGAATAGCAAGAATCGGAGCGGCTATGCTCGTTGAGGCTGCGGCAAAGATCATACAAGCAATACCAACTGTACCCAATCCCATGCCTAAATACCAAATCCGACGATTGCGGGCAATTACCGCGATCGCACTCAAAGAAATGCCCACTTGCAAGGCTGTTATCGCATAAGAAAAATAATTGTGCTGGCGTAAGTCGTATTGAGATATTGCCTGTAATGTAGTTGCATCGGCTTTAATTTTCACCCGATCGCGTGCTAATTTGTCTAGATCTTGCTTGATGGTATTTGGAATAGGTTTTTGTTGAGCTTTAAGCATGATAATTACAGACTCATCCACATGGCGTTTCATAGAATTAGCCTGAAATTGAGTCAATCTATCGCTTGCTTGAGACTGAGAAACTGATGATGCGTTAGCATAGTATCCGCCCAACATTGCGGCAACTGCTGCCGTACTTGATAAAATAGCCGTGGATACACCAAGCCATTTGAGCCATTTATGTTCTGTATTTTCATTAGCTACTTCAGTATTTAGTTCGGTCTTAATTTCTCCGATCGCCTCTAAAACTTGCTCTTGAAATTCATGGGGTTCCGGCCCTAATCTTTCAGCCATAACATGATCCTAATCTATAGAATAATGAAAAATGTCTCACCAACAAAGTTAACTTTATGAAGAAACAACGCCCGATTGCTTTACGACTAATTGTATTTTATAAATGCTTTGTAGCTACTCTGCTTTTCATCGCTGCGATCGCGGCGATCTTTGTCATGAAGAATCATGAGGAGCTGGCAGAATTTTCTAGTTCATATCTACTTAGCACTAAATTATTCATCATTAAATGGTTGGTAAATAAACTTTTAACCATCGCGCCAAACAGCTTAAAATTGAGCGGAATTGTGGCTGGAGTATATGCTTTAGTAACAGCAATCGAGGCGATCGGATTGTGGTACGAAAAAGAGTGGGCAATGCTACTAGTATTAGGATTAGTCGGGATTAGCATCCCTCCAGAAATATTTGAGTTGATTCGAGGTATTACAGTCCTCAAGTTGCTAGTTTTCTCGATTAACATGGCGATGTTTCTATATTTACTTCGCCATGTTGTTGCCACAAGATCTAGAAATCGAGCCGATTGAATTAATACAAAGGATCGTCATAGGGGGGAACTGGATCGATTAAATCGACAATCGAGCAGTCGTTCGCTGGTTGGTGACAACCGTGAGCTGACATGCTAACTTTGAACTTCTTAGACCATAGCAGCAATTCGGGAATTTTAGCAATTCGATCGGTTAAGAATGTAATTTTTGTTACGAACATATTATTGACAATCATTATAGTGTTGTTAAGAATCGAAACTCAATTGATTCTCCTACACCTATCGGTAACGATGAGGATTGGCGATCCGTTATCACTGCTAATACTAATGTGAACCAGATAAAAAAGTTTCACAAATTAGGTAATTAGTCGATCGCCATGACATCAATAAAGTTGTTCACTACCAAGCATAGATTGTAAATGTCAAGAACTAGTCAAGTTTGGCAAAATATAAATTTGTCGAATATTTCATATGACTTTGAGAAAATTTTAAATTTCTTGTCCAAGTTCCTCAAGAAACACTTCCCAGACGCAAATAATATTTACCGATTAGACTGGAGACTTTTAGAAGGTGAAGCAGGAGCAATTATTTCTCGATCGCGAACTAACAGTAAGGGAATACTCAGGATTCCTAAAACAATCACGATTCCAGTCATGACAAACACTGTAGTGCGACTCGGTTGATAATCTCCGCGTTCGATTTGCCAGAATACTTGGCTGTATCGCCATGCAGCCAGAGCGATGAGTGCGATCCCAAAAATCACCATACCAAGACCGAGGTTTTGGGAGTTAAAGAGCGGGTTTGTAGGACTTGCTTGACGGGTGATTACTAGTCCAAGCTGACGCAAAAATAAGCCAAAGCGGGCGATCGCAAATCCAAAACTAATCAGGGCAATCGAGGTGCGGAGCCAAGCTAGGAAAGTACGTTCGTTAGCCTGATGTTCCCGTTGGCGATCGATCGGTGGTCGCGACATGGTGTACCTTTTTATAGCATTGGTATCAAAACAGGAATTCCGTCTAAATTCCGGTTTTGAGTTGTTGAGAGCGTTGCTCTAGACTAACAGAAAGTCGATCGCACACCAATTCACACAACTCAAAAATAATCGGATCGGCAATTTCATAAAAAACAGTGATTCCTTGTGGCTGACGAGTCACCATCCCAGCTTGGGTTAACACCTTGAGATGCTTGGAAACGTTCGCTTGTCCTAATCCCGTTGCGGCAATAATTTCCGTGACATTTTTAGATCCTAATTTCAGACAACACAAAATTTGCAGCCGACTCACTTCAGATATCACTTTGAAAAACTCGGCAACGGGAGCCAGGGCTTGAGGAGATGACTCTAACATATCCACTTACAAATTACATCCTACTATAGACAGTAGCTACTATATTACCATACGGTAATATGGAAGATAAGTTAAAAGGACAAGAGCGCAATGGAAAACGTTAAAAAAATCAACGAGCAGCTAACCGTAGCCGGACAGGTGAAAGCAGAGCAGTTGCAGGAAGCGGCGGCGGAGGGATATAAGTCTGTACTGAATTTGCGATCGCCTGAAGAGGAAGGCTTCATGCACGATGAGCAGCAACAAGCAGAATCCGCAGGATTGGAATATGTCAACATTCCAGTTAAGCCAGATGGAATGACAGACGAGTTGACAGATCGAGTTTTAGCGCAAATCGATCGACTACCAAAACCCGCTCTGATTCATTGCGCGAGTTCGATGCGTGCAGGTGCAATGGCATTTATGAACGTAGCAACGCGACAAGGGATGACACCAGAGCAAGTGTTTGAGAAAGCAACTGAAGCTGGCTTTGACTGTGATTCTCAACCACAGATGAAGCAATTTTTAGAGAGTTACGTCTCTAAGCACTCAAAGACAGTTTAAGTTTTTTCGACTATTTAATAAAGTCAGGTTCGTGCATAAATATTTGGTAAGATCGCCTGACTTTCCTGGGATAGATTACTATTGTATGGAGAAAGCATAATGGCTTTAGTTTTAGAGCAAATAAATGTTGAAGGATTAGCCCACTTATCCTATCTGATTGGTGACGATAAAGCAGGGGTAGTAGCAGTGCTCGATCCCCGCCGCGATGTAGATATTTATATCCAAAGAGCCAGAGAAATAGGTGTAAGAATTACCCACATTATCGAAACTCACATTCATGCGGATTTTGTCTCAGGCTCCCACGAATTAAAAGCGAGAACAAATGCGCCGATATATGGTGGGAAAAGTGATGACTATCAATTTGATTTACATCAGCTAAATGAGGGCGATGAATTAAAAATTGGTAACGTTACCCTTCGCGCACTACATACCCCTGGACACACCCCAGAACACATCTCGCTGCTAATTTTTGACGCGAAACAAGGCAAGGAACCATTTGCTATATTTACTGGTGATTTTTTGTTTAACTTGGATGTGGGAAGACCAGATTTACTAGGCGGAGGAACGGAAAAGAAACTAGCGGCACAACTCTATCATTCATTGTTTGATAAACTCCTACCGTTAGGCGATCGCCTAGAAATTTATCCTTCTCATGGTGCGGGTTCATCATGTGGTAAATCAATCGGCGATCGCCGACAAAGTACCATTGGTAATGAAAGAATTTTTAGCTCAGTATTTAAACAGCGTACCGAAGCAGAATTTGTCGAATGGGTATTAGGTGGAATGCCAGAACCACCCACACACTACCCACGTTTAAAAAAGGTCAATGCTAAAGGGGCAAAAGTATTAGGTGATGTACCGATTTTACCGCCGTTGTCGCCCCAAGAATTTCAACAGTTGATGCAAGATGAAAATACAGTAGTTATTGATACCCGCTCTATTCTTGCCTTTGGTGGCGGACATATACTACCCATCAGTGACAAGTTAAGCTTGTGAGACAGTTGTCAAGCGGACTTGAGGAGATCGCTCAAAGAAAAAATCAATGTGCCTACTGGCGGACTCAGGGAAAGGAGCAATAATCAATTTGACGTTGGGTTTTCGGACAGTTTTAACAATGCCCAAATCTTGATTTTCCTTTGCCGCAAAGTAGAGAACTGGATCGGTAGCCAAGCCTTTTTGATGAGCAACGTAAAAATGATAAAGACCGCGATAAGTCATCTCCAATGAGATTCGGTCAAATGGTAAAGCTAATTCATTAGCTATCGCATCACCTAAATCGACTAAAACCGCGTAAAATAGCCAAGTACCCCACTGGACGGGTCTCCCGCCCAGTAAAGTTGTAATTGAATTCCATTAATCGAACCAGTCCATAAATAACTTAATCCCAACAGTCTTTTGACAGTGTTGAACGCCTCTTCTATTCGCCACCGCTTTCCATATAAATCGGCAACTACATAAGGTGGTAAAACTAATGGGTCAATTACGCTAGTTAAATAAGAATGCCATGCTTTGCCTGAGCGGATTTCAACCAATCGCACTGTGATGTATGGAGTCTTCTCTGTGCCCGAACCCATTCTGACCAGACGATCTCGGATACTATAGCTATCTGTAAGTATTTGTTTGATTTCCAGGGCTGCTCCTTTCTTTAATCGAGTGATAAAGTGAGCTTCTTTCTCGACTAGTTGTTGCCAAAATCGAAAGTGATAAAATCCTCTATCTAGCAATATTAGTGTTTTACTCGTGATGATATTCAAGATATCTGACTCAAAATTAACATCTGATGCTTTGGGATTTTCTCTAAACCAGATCGATACTGGCAGCCTAGTAATTAGATCTATTACTACCCCCATTTTTCCCGCTAATTTCCCAATTGGCACATCTTCTAAACTATTTAGTTTCCGAAAAATTGCTTCCAGTGTTGAGCCATCACATGCCCAAATTCGCTCGAACTTACCACTCGCGAATTGAATGCTATCTGGTAACGTCAGTACCGCAGCCACCATGAATGGTAGATTTAAAATTCGATCTCTCATGCCCAACTGGCGATAGTAGTTTTCTTGGGCTGTGATGGCTGGTGTTACCAATGCTTCCAGTTGTGCAGCAATGACTTCTTCTTCCACCATAGGTCGTTGCTGTTGTCTGGCATGGTCACGATTTAGTCGCTTCTGGCTGGTGGCTTTAAGCATCATCAAACTCCCCAAACTTCTATCTAGTCTGAGTTTTACACATTTTCCTTGCCCTCTTGACAAACTCTCGACTTTCTTAACTTGTCACTGATGTATACTACCAGGCGCAATTAACATCGCTTTGCGTCCAGAATTTCCTAACTGGATAGGTTGGATGATTGACCCAGAAAAGAAAATTTTAATGGTGTTAGAAAGTGAACGCGGTGTTAGTTTAGCTTCCCAGCAGTTATTCCGAATTGGCTATGACAATATTGTTGGGTATCTTCACGATGGCATGACAAGTTGGCAGGATGCAGGCAAGCCTTTAAAACATCTCGGTGAATGGATGTGACTTCTGGCATAACTTGGCCGAAACGGCCAAGTTATGCTTGACAACCACAAGTACCTGTCTAGAAAAATCCCAGTAGCAGTAGACCTGACCGGAAATTTTTGATCCTTACCAAGCCTGGGTTTGCGATCGATCTCG